>CAMLNK010000044.1 GCA_946481035.1 uncultured Dyadobacter sp.
CGTCCTGGTATTGTTTTTGGGCAATCTGAGGGCCGGGTTGATCGTCGCTTCGGTAATTCCGCTGGCGATGCTTTTCGCGGTCGCGATGATGAATCTGTTCGGGGTAAGCGGTAATTTGATGAGCCTCGGTGCGCTGGATTTCGGGCTGATAGTCGATGGCGCGGTAATCATCGTAGAGGCGATCCTGCACCATTTGCATACCTCCAAAAAATACGCGGGAGTAAACCTGCTCACCCGGCAGCAGATGAACGACGAGGTGTCGGGTTCAGCGGGCCGGATGATGAATGCAGCCGTTTTCGGGCAGATCATCATTCTGATCGTGTACCTGCCCATACTTTCACTGTCGGGCATTGAAGGCAAAATGTTCAAGCCTATGGCACAGACGGTCGCATTTGCGATCCTGGGCGCATTCATATTATCGCTTACCTACGTGCCGATGATCAGTTCACTATTGATCAGCCGGAAGATCGGCCACGCGCCCAACTGGTCGGACAGGGTAATGGAAAAGATCGAGCGCGTGTATGAGCGGGCGCTTACGCGTGCATTGCGCTTCAAGCGCGCGATGGTGGCCGGTGCTTTTGTGCTTTTCGGCGGGGCGGTGCTGGTTTTCAGCCAAATGGGCGGGGAGTTTATCCCGCAGCTCGAAGAAGGCGATTTCGCAACCGAGACGCGCCTTTTGGTAGGTACCAACCTGAGTACCACGGTAGAGGCGATCAACCGCATTTCCGATCGCCTGAAAAAGGATTATCCCGAAGTGATCAAAATCGTATCGCGCATTGGCAGCGCCGAAATCCCTACCGACCCGATGCCGATCGAGGGCGGGGATATGATCATTGTTTTGAAAGACAAATCGGAATGGACCCATGCCAAGAGCTTTCCCGAGCTGGCCAACAAAATGGCGGCCACGGCCCAGGAAGTGGTTCCGGGCGTGACTACCGGCTTCCAATACCCCGTGCAAATGCGCTTTAATGAGCTCATGACCGGCGCGAAGCAGGATGTGGTTTGCAAGATATTCGGGGAAGATCTCGATAAGCTGGCTGAATACGCAAACCAGCTCGGCCAGATTGCCCGGCATGTGGACGGCACCGCCGACTGGTATGTAGAGGAGGTAACCGGCATGCCGCAGATCGTGATCGACTTCAACCGCGCCGAAATAGCGAAATATGGCCTGAATATTGACGATCTGAACAAGACTATCAATGCCGCGTTCGCAGGCGCCGCCGCCGGGCAGATTTACGAAGGCGAAAAGCGTTTCGATCTCGTGGTGCGGGTGGGCGCGGAAGGCCGCAAAAGCATTACCGATGTGCAAAACCTGCTGGTACCGACGCCCACCGGCCTGCAAATACCACTCAGCCAGGTGGCTGCTATCCGCGAAGTGGAAGGCCCGAACCAGATCCAGCGCGAAGACACGCGTCGTCGGATTATCGTCGGTTTCAACGTACGGGGCCGCGATGTGCAGTCGATCGTGGAAGAGTTGCAGCAGAAGGTGGAGGCGCAGATCAAGTTCGGAAGCGGGTACGCCATTACTTACGGCGGTGCATTCGAAAACCTGCAACAGGCCAAAGCGCGGCTGGGCATTGCCGTGCCGGTAGCGCTCCTGCTGATTTTCATGATGCTCTATTTCACCTTCTCGTCGGTGAAAGACGGCGCGCTCATTTACACGGCCATCCCGCTTTCGGCCATCGGCGGCGTGTTCGCACTGGCTATGCGCGGTATGCCGTTCAGCATTTCGGCAGGCGTTGGTTTCATCGCTTTGTTCGGCGTGGCTGTGCTGAACGGCATCGTGCTCATCTCTGAATTCAACCGTATCAAAAAAGAGGGCATTATCACCGACGCATTGCAACTCGTCATGACCGGCACCCGCAACCGGTTACGCCCGGTGCTGATGACCGCGGCCGTGGCATCGCTCGGTTTTTTGCCGATGGCGATCAGCAATGGTGCCGGGGTCGAAGTGCAGCGGCCCCTGGCGACGGTGGTAATAGGAGGGTTGGTGACGGCTACATTGCTGACGCTGTTTGTGCTGCCGGCTTTGTATTTGTTGTTTAATTCAAAAAATAAACCGGAGCCGAAGCAACGCAGTGTCGCCACTGTAATGGGCTTGCTGCTGCTATTGGCAACTTCGGTACAAGCGCAGAATAACCCGATAAGCGTTGAAGAAGCGGTGCAAAAAGCATTGACGCACAACCGCGGGGTGAAGAGTGTGCGACTAGGCGAGCAGGCGGCGGAAAAGCTGAGGCGCAGCGCGTTTGATATCGCTAAAACGGGCGTCAGTGCGGATTATGGCAAGTTCAACAGCCCGAATAATGATACCCGCACTGGTATCACGCAGACAATCGCCTTCCCGTCGGTATATACCAACCAGCGCAAGGCACGCGAAGCGGATTACCTCGCAGCGCAGGCACGTACGAGGTTAAGCGAGCAGGAGGTGCGCACAGGCGTGAGGCAACTTTTTTATGAATATGCCGTGCTGAAAGAGCGTGAGAAGCTGCTGACCTACGCCGACAGTATTTTCGCCGGTTTTGAAACCAAATCCAACCTCCGTTTCGAGCGCGGCGCATCCAATGTGCTGGAAAAAACAGCCGCCAGCTCGCAGAAACAGCAAATCGCCAACCAGCTCAACCTGGTGCGCCACGATATCGGCATTGTGCTCGAACGATTCAACTTCTGGTTGCAGGATTCATTGGCATACACCCCTCAATGGACCACGCCTCGCATACCGGCACCGGACCTGCCCGATACGGCCTCGTTAGCAATGGATTTGCCTCAGATCGACGTGGCGAGGCAGCTCACACAGTCGGCCTTTTTCCGGTACCGGACCGAAAAATCGAAAATGCTTCCGGAATTCTCGGCAGCTTACAATAATCAGAGCCTTCGCGGGACGCAATTGCTGAACGGGCGGGAAGTAAACCTCACCGGCAAGGACAGGTTCGGTTATTACGGCCTGGGTATCAATATTCCGATCTTTTTCAAAGCCCAAACCGCGCAAATCGCCGCTGCCCGCATCGAGTGGCTTCGTGCGCAAAACGACGTCGAGCTCACCGAACAACGCCTGCACTCCGATGGGCGGAATGCGCGGGAGCAGGTCCGGAAATTCGCCGAAAACCTGCGCTACTACGAAGAACAGGGCCTGCCTAACGCAGACACGATCATTACCGTGGCCGATAGCCAGTTTGTCGCCGGGGAGATCGACTACCTGCAATGGGTGATCCTGGCAGGGCAGTCCATTGCCATTAAAAGCGAATATGTGAATGCATTGGGCAGCTATAACGAGGCGGTCATACAGTTACTCCATTTGAACAACCAATAAGTCATCATGAAAACATACATCTTAATATCGGTCGCATTCTGGGCTTGCCTGTCGTGCAAAGCGCCCAGCCGGGAGGAAGCAGCGGCGTCGGCGGACACTGCGAATAACGCGCCTGCCCCGGCTGGTGGTTCTGCTGCCGCCGCGACGATGCGGCAGGTGTCGTTCGATCCGCAGCAAATGCGCAATGTGGGAATCGAGGTCGGCGAGCCGGTTTTGAAAAACGTATCCGGAACGCTCACGCTGCAAGGTATGATCGACGTTCCGCCGCAAAGTACTATCAGCCTCAGTTTTCCGTTGGGCGGATATCTCAAATCGACGAAAATGTTGCCGGGAATGCGGGTGAGAAAAGGGCAGGTGCTGGCTGAGCTGGAAGATATGCAGTTTATCCAGCTTCAACAGGATTACCTCACGGCGCGGGCCAAATTCGAGCTGGCTGAAAGTGAATACGCCCGTCAGAAAGACCTTAACCAAAGCAAAGCGGCCAGCGACAAGGTTTTCCAGCAAGCAAAAGCGGAAATGGAAACGCAGCGGATATTAATGAACGCCCTCGCCCGGAAACTGGAAGTGATAGGCATTGCGCCCAAAAAGCTGACCCCGGACAATATTTCAAAAACAGTCCCGATTCTTTCGCCGATCGACGGGTTTGTTTCAAAAGTGAATGTGAACGTGGGCAAATATACCTCGCCTACGGACATGCTTTTCGAGCTCGTCGACCCGAAAAACATTCACCTCGCATTGAATGTGTTCGAAAAGGACCTGAATGCATTGTCTGTCGGTCAGCGGGTTACGGCTTATGCCAACGCCGATCCTTCCAGGAAGTTTACAGCCGAAATTATCCTGATCGGGAAGAGCCTCACAGCTGACAGAATGGCGGAGGTTCATTGCCATTTCGACCGGTATAGTGCCGCTCTCGTACCCGGCATGTTTATGAACGGCGAGGTTTCAATAGCAAGTAAAAAGGCGCTTACGGTTCCCGAAGACGCCGTAGTTCGCTGGGAGAACAAGTCTTTTGTATTCGTGGAACGCGATTCGGGTAGTTTCGAAATGGTGGAAATCGAGCCTGGAACGATCAGGGACGGCTTTCAGCAGATCGGCGGCGCGGGCATCGGTGCCGGGTCGAAAATCGTGATCCGCAATGCCTATTCGCTTCTCATGAAAATGAAGAATGCCGAAGAGGAAAGCTAACCGGCCGCTGGATAAGATTTTGTATGACAATCGGTTGTGATGGCATTATATTTTCATGTACAGTAAACGTACATAGTTATTGTACACGTTGAGTAAAGCGCGAACACCTCCCGGGATTTCCCGGGAGGTATTTTGTTATTTATTAGCTATCGCATCCGGAAACGGTACCGGCTTACCTGTCGCTTTGAACGTAGGCCATTGCGCATCCCAGGCTTTCAATTGTTTGGTAAGAAGCGCGGCCAGTTCCTTTACCTTCGCCGGGTTGGAGGCGGCTACATCATGTTCCTCGCCGATATCGCTGTGCAGATTGTACAGTTCCAGCTTCGCCTGGCGGTAATCGTAGATCAGTTTCCAATCGCCCTGCCTGAATGCGCTTGCATAATGGATATTGGGGCCTTCGGCGGCAATCCACCGGTTGGGGTGGTGCCATACCAGTCCGCGCTTATCGTCTTTGAATGCGGGATTTTTAAGGATAGGCAAAAATGTTCTTCCATCCATCTTCTGAATGGTTTTAGCATTCTTCACGCCGGCGATGTCAAGAATCGTAGGGAAAAAATCTTCCACGATCACGTACTGATCGGCCACCGAGCCGGCCTTCACAACGCCCGGCCATCTCACCAGCATCGGCTCGCGGATACCGCCTTCATAAACAGAGCCTTTTCCTGCTTTGAGGGGCAGATTGTGCGTCCAGGCCTTGCCGCCGCGCGCAGGCGTGGTGCTCAGGCCGCCGTTGTCGGACATAAAAAGTACCACCGTGTTGTCGGCGATCTTCTTGTCGTCCAGGTATTTGAGCACATCGCCCAGGCTCTTGTCCATTCCTTCGAGGAGCGCGGCGTATTTGGCTTCGGTGCTATCGAGCCCGGCTTGGAGGTATTTGTTCAGGAAGCGCGGATCGGCCGTCAGCGGCACGTGAACGGCGTAATGCGCCAGGTAGAGGAAAAACGGCTTCTTGTCGGTAACGGGTTTGTCGATGGCTTTCAGGGCTTCGATCGTGATTGCATCGCTCAGGAAAGTATCGGTGCCGTGGTAGGCTTCCAGCCCGGGCACTGCATTGCGGTTGGGCTTTCCGTTGGCGGGGCTGTCGTAATTCGCCCGGCCCGAATAGCTTGCCGGATGGCCGATGGAACTTCCGGCGATGTTAACGTCAAATCCGGCATTGAGCGGATCGGCCCCCGGCGTACCCGAAGAACCAAAATGCGCCTTGCCGCTATGAACCGTGTAATAGCCGTTCCGGCGCATTACCTCGGGCAATGCGGTGGCATGAAAAGTATGCTCCACGCCCGCGACCGGACTAAAACCGTTGATATTCCAGTCGACGGAATTGAGCGCCGCGTCGGCGTAATCGGTGTTCTTGTTCTTATCAGGCGACGTCCAGTGTGTCACGCGGTTATGCGCGGCATTCACGCCGGTGATCAGGCTCACGCGCGTAGGCGTACACACGGGCATTGCGTAGGCGTTCGTGAACTTCACGCCCTCGCGGGCGAGGCGTTCCATATTGGGCGTATGGTACCGGCGGTTGAAATCGGTGGGTTTGTTCCAGAACGGGACCGATGTATCCTGCCAGCCCATATCGTCGACCAGGAAAATAATGACATTCGGTTTGTTTTTTGATGCCTGCTGCGCCAGAATGGGGCAGGAAAGGAATAGCATGGACAACAACATCGCATAAGGCTGCCATGCGGTAAAACGGGTGTTCATATTAATTAGTGGATCGGGGTTAGGGAATAACAAGGCGGCAAGATCGGGAAAATCGCTGTACAAAAGCAATTGTTTTATGTCATAAACGAAGTTTTGCAGCCTAAACTTTGAAGGATGGTAATTTTAACCTTACTTTGTCTATAAAATAAGTAGATTAGCAGTGATCCGGCATGAACCACCTGCTGCTGGAATGAAATTTTGGAGGCATGAGACGTCAACTCCTATTTAAACTGGAAACCGCATGATATTAGAAAAAACATTTCATCTGAGCGTGGGCCGGGAGGCCAAGATCGTGGTAAAAGGGCAGGTGGCCCGCAACCGCAGCGAAATCATCATCGATTACGAATTTCTTATCCGCGAAAAGCACGACACCGGCTTCCGGGAGCCGATTGGCCCGAACCATCCGCAATACTGGAAACTCAAAAAATCCACCCCCGAGCGCTCCCAGCTCCTCCAACTCGAATACAGCGGCATTTCCCGCAAGCAAATCAGGGAAGCCACCCGCGAATTCAAACGCGCCATCGGCCCGGGTTACACTTACCGCTACCAAAACGAAATCGAAGAACGTACGAAATACCTGAAAGGCATCCGCGTCAGCGCCCTGAGTCGCCGGATGCTTTCTGTGGCGTAAGAGGAGGGGATGCCGGGTTAGGCAGATCGTGCTATGCCGCTAATAACAGCCGCCTTCTGCCAAATGTAATAATAGAACATAGCCCTGACAGGTTGTGACATCGAGCGAGTGCCATTTACCCAGGCGCTTACGTTGCTTTTATCGATACCGGTTTCATCCACAATGTCCTTTACCTTGATATCGTAGCTGTTCATTGCCTCGCGAATGTATTCCGGTGTCACTTTTTCAGTCGGGTTTCCCTGATATGGAACCGCGGTTACTACGATTTCATAATCCGGGAAAAAGTGCAAAAACAGTTCTTTTGTACGAAGGATCAACCTAGCCTCGTCGGCATGATTTTCGTGTGGGGATTTAGTTTGAACGGTATGTATATGCATGACTTTGTCAGCCACTGAAAGTACCTTGAAAGTAATCCTAGCAAACTTGCGATATTGTAATGCTCCTACTTTAAGCTTAGCAATATTTTCGGAAGTGGTTAACTCCTCGATCAAGTGAATATTTTTTACGATCGTTTCCATTTGAATAATATTAATTACTAAAAACCGAATGCTGTACAGCTAATTAGATTAATATTAACTGCTCATTATCAAGATCAAAGATAGCTATCTGTTCATTGGCCTTGCCTAACACAATCGCCAGCTCGCGATCGTGAACGATGTAGACAGCATCCCAGTAAAACAATCCATCATCGTTCCAGCCTCCCATAATTCCAGTAGTGTCTGATGCCATTTCAATCACCCTTCTCAATCCCTCGTCGCCAAACGAGTTCTGTGTTTCCATCATAGCCACGACATAGCCGGATGTGACATACGCACAGTCCGGCAGGGTGATCGTAAATCCCAATTCATTTTCAGCGGCGATTTCTTTAATTCTCCGAATGAGACTTTCCATGATAGTGTGTGCCGATTATCGTCTGGCCGACTTTCATAACCTGCATAAAGCTAATATAATGTTTGTTATTTACAAACATTTCTTATCTTTTGGTAAGCATTCGTTATCTTTTGGTACTCATATTTTAACAAACAGCACAAAAAGCCGCACCACCATCGGCAGCGCGGCTTTCATCTTGTCCAATCACCATTTACTTTACAGGATGTTCGATAACGCTCGTGCCGAAAGCCGGCGCGGCGTTGGGGAGGCCTCTTGTGAAGACCGTGTATATTTTTCCGGCTTCCAGTTGGAGGCTGGCGGTTCCTACCTTAGTATTCGTTGCGGCGTCGAGGTAATCGACGGCGAAGGTGCCGACATCGACGGTTTCGAATGGGCCGAGCGACCAGGCGCTTAATGCCTCGCCGGAAAGGGCCGAGTTGGCGGCGCGGCCGTAACTAACCTGGTTGAAGAGCGTTTTGCCGTTTTGAACCACATTTAACACGCCTGCACCGGGCGAAAGGTTGATGAAGCGCAATTTGGCTTTGCCGGAGGCCGGGGCTTTGAGGTCGTCGTAAAAGAGGATCAGCGAGTCGGCTTTGTTATTGGCGGTGCGGACGGCTACTACGGTGTGGTAGAAAGTCGCGATAGGGCCGTTGGGTCGGCCGGTAGCCGTAAATGTGGCCGAGTTGCCGAACTGGTATGACGCCTTGTAGCTTGTGTTGGTGCCCTCGGTGAAGTTGATCTGCACATTGCCGAAAACGGTCGGCAGGTATTCCGAAGCTTTGTTGGTGGCTACGGGCGCGGGCGTTACTTTGTCTGTGAAAGTCCAGAAATACAGGCCTGCGTCGACGGGCCGGGCGTTTACGAAGCTGATATAGGCACTTAATGGTGGCCGGTCGGCGGCGTCGATATCGAGGTAACCGGTGTCTTTGCAACCGGAAATGAGGAAGATAGCCGGGATCATGCCGAGCAGTTGGAGGGCCGGGCGGGCCAGTCGCCTGAATGTTTTCATGTTCTGGTTTGATTAAAGTTTTGCGGTAAGTCGGATGAATGGCTGGATACCGGCGCTGCCGTTCTGGACGCCGATGACCGACGGATTGTTCAAAGCACTCAGTTTAGGGTCGGAATAGTCGCCGAGCTCATTGAAAAGATTGTTCACTCCCAATGTTGCCTGGACGGATTTCGAAATCGCATAGGCCACCGATACGTCCGCTACCCAGATCGGTTTCAGCTTCTGATAGAAGTAATCCGGCTTCGGGAAAGTCGCATTCAATGCCGAGGCATTGGTGACAGAACCAAAATAAACGGCGCGGGCCAGGTAGGTAAGGCGGTTCTTCTTGAAAATACCCTGTAATGTGATCTTTTGGCCCGGAATCTGGGATGTCACGCGTGCTTTTTCGCCATCGTTGAAGATGATGTACCGGTAGGCTTCCAGTCCTTTGGGCGTGTTCACCTTCGTCACCTCGTTTTTGACAAAATTGGCCCCCAAAAGCAGGTTCAATGTGCCGTTACGAAACGGCGTCCGGTAGCTTCCGGTCACTTCAAGCCCCTTCGTGCGGGTGCTGAACGAGTTATAGAAGAACTTGGCCTGGGTAGTGCCGGTTTGCACGAAAAGCGTGCGTACCTCCGTCGGCAAATTGACGTCCGTAGCTGAGAAGTTGCCGGTGTTGCCCACGCGGTTGGCGATATCCACGAGGTAGGCATCGGCCGTGAGTTCGAAGTTGCGGAATGGCTGGGATGTAAAACCGACGGTGTAACCTTTCGATTTCTCGGGCGTGAGCGTAGGTATGCCCAATGCGCGGGTCGCGGCGCTCTGGTTCGAAGCAGTCACCTGGTCGATTGCGCGGCCCTGCTGGAAACTGGTGGACGTTTCGGTGTAGTAATATTGGGCCAGATCAGGCGCACGGAAGCCGGTATTGTGCGACGCGCGGATGCCCAGCCAGTCGGTAATGCTGTACCGGGTAGCCACTTTGTAAGTCGTTACATTTTGGAGCTGCGAAAAGCTTTCGAGCCGCAATGCGCCCGACAGCAGCCATTTGCTGGTAATATTGGCTTCGATATCGGCATATCCCGCAAGTATCGAACGGTTCACGCGCACTTCGTTCTCGGGGCGGAAGCCGGCGTGGATCTGCGAACCCGGTGAAAGGCCGTTCAGTCCAATGCTGCCTTCTTTGGTTTGGTAAATAATGCCTGCGGCGGTCGTGTCGAGGCCGTAAATGGCGCGGAGGTCGGCTTTGGAATAGGAAGCTTCCTCGCCCGCAATGATCTGGTACGTTTCCACGCGGTACTGCGCCCCGAATGCGACATTAATGCCTTTCAGCGCTTTCGGAAAATAGCGGCTGATATCGATGCTGCCGGTATTCTGGCTCGCATTATAGCTGCCTGCGTCAAATGTGGTGGGCGTTTTCAGTCCCAGGCTCGCATTCAATGAATTGGTTATGACATTCCCGAAATCATTTTTGCCGTACACATTGGAAATATCGACGCCCCAATCGCGGATTTTCCCTTTTATACCGATCGCCAATGATTTATCGGTAATAATATTCTCCATCGCTGGCAGGAAGCCGTCGGGGTAGAGGAAGGAATTGTTGCGCTCAGTCCAGCCCGGCAGCCGGTATACGGCCGTGAACTGCGAGTTGCGATGGCTGATGCCCCCGAATGCGTAAAGCTCTGCATTCTGACGGATCGGAACCGCGGCGTTGAAGAAAAGCAGCGCGTCCTTTGCCTTGTTGGAACCGCCACCGCGACGGTCGAAATGGTGGCGATCGATACCGCGTGACGCCAGAATGGCCTCGTCGATTTCCTTCGTATAGATAGCGTCGTAATTGCGCGTATTGGCCCCGCCGCCGTAGATCGGACCGAGGTACAGGCCTGCATTGTCGTTGCCGGGCAGGATGGAAATGGCCTGTGTCGCAAATTCAGCGGTGGTATTCAGGTAGCCGCCGTTTTTACCCAATGCAAAACCGTAGTTCGCATTGGTACGGGTTGTCACGCCATCGCCGCGGCGGCGGGAACTGGCCGTAGAGCTTAATGTGAGGTGGTCGACGCTCTTGTTGAGCACAATATTGATCACGCCCGCAATGGCGTCCGAGCCGTACTGGGCTGCCGCGCCGTCGCGCAGGATCTCCACGCGCTCGATGGCAGCGGTCGGGATGGAATTGAGATCGTAACCGGTAGCGCCGTTACCCAGCCCGCCCCAGTTAATGTTGGAGCTTTTGTGGCGGCGTTTGCCGTTCACGAGTACAAGCAATTGATCCACACCCAGTCCGCGTAGCTGCGAGAGGTTCAGCGCGGAGCCTGCATCGCCCGCATTGGTGCCGTTCACAGAATGGAAAGAGGGAGAAACGTATTGTAATAGTTGTGTAATGCTGACCTGCGGCGCCGATTCCTGCAAGGGTTTGAGATCGATAATGTCTACCGGTACCGGCGAATCGATTTTCGTGCGGTTGGCATTCCGCGAGCCTACCACCTGCACTTCACCGAGCGTATGCGTGCCGGCGAGCAGGGTCACGTTGTATTCGTTGGAGGCTGTGACAGGCAATTCTTTCGCCGTGAAGCCGATAAAGGAGAATATGAGCGTTTCACCCTTTACGAGCGGGAGCGTAAAATGACCGTCGGTGTCGGTGATCGTGCCCTGT
>CAMLNK010000045.1 GCA_946481035.1 uncultured Dyadobacter sp.
TTTGTCGAAATTCTTCAGTGAAAATTGAGTGTTATCCACAGATTCGGGTGTTTGGCGCAAATACCGTTAACGTACCCAAATGGACACTTTGGCCTGAAAAACACCCCTTATGAAAATTTTGTGTGTAGAAGTTTTACTTGCTGACCCGTCATGATTGTGACTAGGCAATGATTTTGAGATGCACGCCCGGGACGCCGTGGGGACTGGCAGAAAGTCTTTTGTAACCAGGCAAGCGGCAAAATTATATTCTGTTTTTATGTAACCGTTGGGGGTTTCGGGTGGCTGGTAGTGCTTTGTCTAATATTAAAATAGTGCTATTAGTAATTTTAACGCCTATTGCAACCAGTTTGAGGCTATAACAGAACTTATTTTGGTTAAAATGTGCAGTTTTAGGCAAGTAGTTAGCTTATTTTTTGTAGAAATAATTATTAAAAATTGCATAGTAATAATTCAAAATTTGATATATACATTATTATTACGCGCTTGTCATATAAAAAAAGTGCTATTTTGGGAAGATCTAGTTTTTACCTTTGTAACGTACATTTTGTTGACAGGCCGATGCGGCTAACCAATTCCAAATCAACTACGTTATGAAAAATTTTACGTTTCTCTTATTTCTTTTACTATTGAACCTGGGCTTCGCCTTCCAGGCAAATGCTACAACCAGTTGTGGTTGTGAGAACAACGTTCTGACCAACGCCAGCTTTGAAAATGGCACTACCGGCTGGTCAAAATCAAGCGGTACGAACTTCGGTACGGACGGTGCATATAACATGTGCGGCAGCTACAACGGTTTGATCACCGGCTCGGGCCAGGTATGGCAGGATGTGAGCCTTGCGGCCGGAAGCCAGATTAACCTCAGCGTATATGGTGGAACGCACAACAATGACGAGACGCACCAGTTCAAGCTGATTTTTTACAATTCAGGCGGCGATCAGATCGGCGATGCGGTAGTGAAATCGATGAACTACGAAGTGACCAGCAACCAGCTTCAACTTTATACGATGACGGCAACAGCACCGGCTAACACCGCAAAAGTGCGTTTCCTGCTCTATTCAAGCGGCAACTATTTCAAAGTGGATGCGGCTTGCATGAAAGTTACCCCTCCCGCGACCCCGGTCGACTGCGATTGCGTGAACTCGAACCAATATATTAAAAATGCAAGTTTCGAAAACGGAACGGCAGACTGGTCAAAATCCGGCGGTACAAACTTTGGTACCGACGATTCTTACGAAATGTGCGGCAGCAAAAATGGTTTGATCACCGGTTCAGGATCGATCTGGCAGGATATTAATGTCGTGGCAGGTGCGAAGGTGGACGTGACCGCATACGGTGGTACACACAACACGGGTGCGACCCACCAGTTTAAGCTTACTTTCTACGATGGCTCGGGAAACAAAATCAATTCCGGTGAAGCGGTGGTAGATATGAACTATCAGGTGGTTGACAGCAAACTCAAACAGTTCTCGATTTCTGCGACAGCCCCCGCGGGTGCCGTAAAAGTTCGCTTCTCGCTTTATTCATCAGGCGATTATTTCAAAGTCGATGCGATATGTACGACCATCACACAGCCGGTGACCTGCCAGGAATGTAATGGCAACACATTGCAAAACCCAAGCTTCGAAAATGGTACCAACAACTGGAATGTGACAGGTACTTTAACCGTTGAGCCAACCTACGCGGTGTGCGGTGTAAACGGTGCGAAACTTACCGGAGCGGGCAAATTCTGGCAGGATGTTGAATTGCAGACCACAACCGGAAACCAGGTTGCGCTGAATATCTACGCTGCATTCAGCACGTCGTCGGCCAATAGCCAGAAAATTCAGCTGGTGTTCCTTAATGAAGCACAAGCAGAGCTCGGCCAGATCACCAAAGACGTGACAAATGCGCTTACCAGCGGAACCTGGGGCCTCGAAAAATACACTTTGGCAGGAGCGGTTCCGGCGGGTAGCAAATATGTACGTGTGTTGCTATCGTCTAACGGAAACGATTTCCTGGTGGACAATGCATGTCTTACTTTCTCAGGCCCGCCATTGCCGGTAACACTATCCGCATTCTCCGCGAAAAAGGAAGGGGCGGTAGCGCAGTTGGCCTGGGCAACCACCTCAGAAAGCAACTCGGCTTACTTCGAAGTGCAGCACAGCCAGGATGGCAAAACCTGGACGGCGCTTACACAAGTTGAGGCAAAGGGAGAAAGCAAGGAACTCGAAATATACACCTATACCCACACTAATCCATTTGCAGTGAACCTTTATCGGTTGAAAATGGTGGATCTGGACGAAACATTCGCTTACAGCGCGATCAAGAGCCTGACTTTCGATGGCCAGGAACAGATGAATGTTTATCCGAACCCGACCGTCGACCGCATCAAGGTGAGCAGCAACCAGTTGATCACTAATGTGAAGGTCTATGCTCAGACAGGTGCATTGGTACTGAACACTACACCGGATTCAGCGAACGAAGTAGACCTTACGAAATTGTCGCAGGGGACTTACTACGTGAAAATCAACAACGGCCCGCTGATGCGCAAAATCCTGATCGTAAGGTAAGCCCGGCGTCGCCACTTACGGGAGTAATGGCTCCCGAAGCAGCAATCTTGAAAACCCTTCGTCCAGTTTCCGGACGAAGGGTTTTTGTTTACATATTAGTTTTAACTTTCGTAACTAAAAGGTAACCGGTACGGGCTTGACAACAGTTATTAACCAACATACGAAGGAATCGGGGTATCGGCCGGCAACGGCGAACCCATTGTCGCGGAAGGATTTTGGAAGTGATTTCAAATGGGGCGTGGCAACGGCGGCATACCAGATCGAGGGCGCGGTGCACGAAGATGGCCGCTCCGATTGTGTCTGGGATGTTTTTGCGAGAAAGAAAGGCAAGATCCGGAATGGCGATCATGCACGGTATGCCTGTGATTTCTATCACCGCTACGAACAGGATCTTGAATTGGTCAAGGAGCTCGGCTTCGAACAGTTCCGGTTTTCTATTTCATGGTCGCGCATATTGCCCGACGGGCACGGGCGCGTGAACCAGACCGGGATAGATTACTACAACCGGTTGATCGACCAATGCATAGCGTTGGACATTGAGCCATGGATCACGCTGTATCACTGGGATTTGCCGCAGGCATTGGAGAAATCAGGCGGCTGGAAGAACAGGCGCATTGTGGAATGGTTCGCGGATTATACCGCCGTGTGCGCCCATGCATTCGGGGATCGGGTGCGGCACTGGATCGTGCTGAACGAGCCGATGGCCGTGGCCGGGCTGGGCTATACCACCGGGGAGCACGCGCCGGGGAATAAAGGCATTCATAATTTTCTGCCGGTGGTGCACCATCTGGCCCTCAGCCAGGCGGAAGGGGGGCGTGTGTTGCGACAGCTGTTGCCTAATGCGCGCATCGGCAATGCTATTTCCTGCTCGTATGTGATCCCCAACAGCCAGAGCGCAGCGGACGTACGCGCGGCGCGGCGGGCGGATGCGCTGATGAACCGGCTTTTTATCGAGCCTGCATTGGGAATGGGGTATCCCAAAGATGCATTTCCTTTTTTGTCCAATATCAAACGGTTTATGCGGGAGGGCGATCGGGAGAGGCTGAAATTCGATTTCGATTTCTGGGGATTGCAAAACTATTTCAGTGTGGTGGTGCAGCATTCGTACCTGGCGCCCGTGATGTGGTTGAAAGAAGTTCCCGCGACGCTCAGGAATGTCCCTACCACCGGTTTGGGGTGGGAGATCAGCCCGTCGGGCATGTATGAGATCTTGAAGCAGTTTCAACGCTATAAAGGCGTCCGCGAGCTGATTATTTCCGAAAACGGGGCTGCATTTAAAGATAAACTTGCGGATGGCAAAGTGGAAGATCAGGCGCGGAAGGCTTATTACCACGATTACCTCGATGCGGTTCTGAAAGCTAAAAATGAGGGCGTCAATATTACCGGTTATTTCGCCTGGACGTTACTGGATAATTTTGAGTGGGCACATGGATATTCGGCACGCTTTGGTCTGGTATTTGTAGACTTTAAAACGCAGGAACGTACGGTGAAGGATTCGGGGAAATGGTTTGCCGAATTTCTTAAAAACACACAATTGTAACTTTGTTTCCAACTAATTCGGAAGAGGGCGTGTCTAACCGTAATATCAAACCCCTTTAACCATGAAAGTCCTGATTGTTTTGTTCGGTTTGCTGGCCTGGATAGGCTGCCATGATGAAAGCGGCGATATCAACGAACAGGTTTATGAAGCAGATGCAACCTGGACGAATATGCTTGCAACCGACGGCTGCTCATGGCATTTCGCCATTAGTTCGAAGGATTCGACCACTTCGTTATTACCTACCGAGGCATCCCGCGCGAAAATAGAAAAGGAACTGGGTAAGATCGAAGACTATTACAGCTTCACGCCGGTACATCTTAAATACAGTCTGACAGGCGCAAAAAGTACCGTACAATGCGGTTGGGGCCGCACGGCTACCTATGACGAAATCAACGTCATCGAAATTCACAAGAAATAATCCCTACAAATGGAGGATTTTTTTGGCCTCCTGTTCGGTATAATAAGGTATTAACTCCGCTTCATCAATAATCTCCTGCACCTGCTCTTCCGTGGCAGGTGTAGGCGCTTTAGCGCTCTTCTCGGGGTGTTCTTCTTCAAATACAATCGTTCCTTTTCGTTGGAGGTTTTGGAGGATTTCCAGCACCAATTGTTCCTCGGATTCACGGACTGCCTTTACTCGGTATGTTTTCATGATGATGACTGATTTTGAATCCTGGTCAGCAAAAATTGTACCTGAATGTAACTTTTAAATGTACGACATGCAACCTGTATGCCGGGTTTTACATCATTGTTCAAACAAATCACAGAATCCCATGAAAATTAAACAATTACTAACTTTCGTCCTGTCCGCGCTTTGTTTCGTGAGTGCGTTTGCGCAAGGCGATGATGACAAACCTTACGTTACTAAAAACTTCAACGGTTCATCCCTGAAAGAATTGCAGGTCGAAACTTCGGGCGGTTCCATCTCCGTAATGGGAGGGCAATCAGATGGTTTCAAAGTAGAAATGTACATTCGCAGCAATGGCTGGAACGGCAATAAAGCGCTGACCAAAGAGGAAATCGAAGACCGTTTGGAAGACTACGACATCCTGATCGGCACGGAAGGCAGCAAAGTGGTTGCTACCGCAAAAAGAAAAAGTAACCTGCAATGGAACGAGAAACGGAGCATTTCCATCGCATTCAAAGTGACCGCGCCGCGCAACGTGGCTACCAATCTTAAAACCAGCGGCGGAAGCATTAAAATTGCTGCATTGACCGGTGAGCAAAATTTCCAGACCAGCGGCGGCAGCCTGAAAATCGACGACCTCGACGGCGTAATACACGGCCGTACTTCGGGCGGCAGCATCGATGTGGCGCATTGCAGCAAGGACATTAATCTCCACACCAGCGGCGGAAGCATTAAAGCCAACGAGCTGAAAGGGAAGATCGAGCTGAAAACATCCGGCGGAAGCATTGAACTCAACAAGCTGAACGGCGATATTCTGGCGCATACCAGCGGCGGAAGCATTCGCGGCGAAGGCGTCGACGGCTCGCTGGATGCCGGTACCTCGGGCGGTTCGGTACGGTTGGCCGATGTTTCGGGCAGCGTACGTGCCAACACAAGTGCAGGCAGTATTGAGCTGGAACTAAAATCGCTGGGTAAGTATGTAGACCTTTCCACATCCGCAGGCAGCGTGCGCGTGACAATGCCGTTGGATAAAGGCGTTGACCTGAACCTGAAAGGCAATAAAGTGGCTATTCCGCTTAAAAATTTCGATGGCTCGGTCGAAAAAGACCGTGTGCAGGGTAAAATGAATGGCGGCGGTATTCCGGTAACACTTTCGGCGAGCGCAGGCGGTGTTTATGTAAACCAGTAAGATATATAGTATTAAAGTTCAAGAAATGGGCAGGCGGCTTACCGTCTGCTCATTTGTGTTTTAAAACCTGTTACCAAAACTCCGGTACTACGTAAAAAGGGAAACAAAATCCCGGACGTATGTATCAGAAAATTTTAAATGGTTTGCAGGACTTCTTCGGAATATCCCGGAAGGAGGCGCGTGGCGCGCTTATGATGATGCTATGCTGCGCAATGGTTATCTGGACGCCCTTTGTTTTCCGGCGCTGGATATTGCCTCTCGTACCCACCGGCAGTGCGCCGCCCGAACGAAAGGTACTCGACAGCATTGCACTGCTTTTGGAAAAACAGCAGGTTACAAAATACAAGCCTCGAAATAGGCCTGCCGCTGCGAATGAACAGGCTGCTTTCAAACCCGAACAAATAAAATTGGTCAGTTTTGACCCTAATACCGCCTCTGAACGTGAGCTTACGGGAGTCGGCATTCCCGCATTTATCGCACGGCGCATTGAAAAATTCCGGAGTAAAGGAGGGCAATTCAGGCGGAAGGAAGATTTAATGAAGATTTACGACTTTCCACCGGAGCTGTACTTGCGATTGGAAAAGTACATTGTGATCGCGGACCAGAAACCGGTTTTCGAAGCCGGACAAAGTAGTTCTTCCAAAACTTCTTCCCGGACAAGCGTTCAGCGGGAAGTGAAAGACCGCATTCAAACTTTTGATATTAACCAATGCGACACCACCGCGCTGATCCGCCTGAAAGGAATAGGTAGCAAGCTGGCCCAGCGCATTTTGAAGTTCCGCGACGGGCTGGGCGGGTTTTATTCGACAGATCAATTCAATGAGGTGTACGCATTGGATTCGCTGGCATTGTCGGAGCTGAAACGCTTTGCAAAAGTGGGCAGCGTGGTTAAAAAGATCCATATCAATGCGGCCACTGCCGAAGAACTCGGGCGGCATCCTTATCTGAGAAACAGAAAGCAAGTTCAGGTGCTGATCAACTATCGTACACAGCACGGGCCATTTCGCTCGCTCGAAGAACTGCGGAATGCAAAAGCGCTGGACGATGCGACGGTACAAAAAGCAGGGCCATACCTGTCGTTCTGATAGGTATGGCCCTGTGTGGAGAATCCGGCTTGGGAATTCCCTAGAAGTTGGGTTTCAGCAAGTATTTCGAATAGAAAGTATCGATCACTTTCACGGCTTCGTCGGGCGTATCTACCAGGCTGATCAGTTTGAGATCTTCCGGGTTGATATTGCGCTCGGTGAGCATGGTTCCTTTGATCCAGTCCATCAGGCCCGACCAATAGGCAGTACCGACCAGTACGATCGGGAAACGGCCGATTTTTTTGGTCTGGATCAATGTCATCGCTTCGAAAAGTTCGTCGAGCGTACCGAAGCCGCCGGGCATCACGATGAATCCCTGGGAGTACTTGACGAACATGACTTTGCGCACGAAGAAGAAATCGAAGTTGATACTCTTGTCGTGGTCGATATACAAATTGCTGTGCTGTTCGAACGGCAGCTTGATATTCAGCCCGACGGATTTACCGCCCTGCTCGAATGCACCTTTGTTACCCGCTTCCATAATACCCGGCCCGCCGCCGGTAATCACTCCGTAACCATGGCGTACCAGTTTTGCGGCGATATCTTCCGCGGTTTTATAGTGAGGGTTGCCGGGCAATGTACGGGCAGAACCGAAAATGGACACGCAGGGGCCGATCTTGGCCAGCTTGTCAAATCCTTCTACGAATTCGGCCATTACTTTGAATACAACCCATGAGTCGGCACTCTTGATTTCGTTCCAATTGCGGTCTTCAAACGCCTCCTTGATCCTTTTCTCATCTTCCGGGACCGCCGGATTGAGGAGAGAAACATCCACTAATTCTCCATTGGTAGGTTTTACTTCTTCACTCATATTTAGCATTCAATTGAGTTGTTGATCAGTATAATGGTAACTTTGTACCATTAATCCAATAATAAAAAACTTTTCACCACGTCCGCTGTGGTTAACGAACGGTGGACTGTAATTAACAAAAAAGTAATGAGAAAAATTGCTATCGGCTCCGATCACGCGGGTTTCCCCTACAAGCAACCTGTTATCGAATGGCTTACCACCAACGGTTTCGAAGTGAAGGATTTCGGGACATATAGCGCTGATTCGGCGGATTACGCGGATTTTGCCCATCCCGTGGCGAGCGGTGTGGAAAGCAGTGAGTTCGAAAAGGGCGTGCTGCTTTGCGGGAGCGGGCAGGGCGTGTGCATTACCGCCAACAAACACCAGGGCGTGCGCGCAGCGCTCGTGTGGGACCTGCCGCTGGCACCTTTGGCACGCCAGCATAACGACGCGAATGTGATTTGCTTCCCTGTGCGTTTCATCGAGCTGGAAACCGCATTGGCTAGTCTGGAAGCATTTTTGAGTACAGAATTTGAAGGCGGCCGTCACCAGACGCGCGTCGACAAGATCTCCTGCTAGTAGGCCCTTTGGTATATACCTTTCCAGGGGCTCTGGATATATTGTTTTTTCAATGCCGGAACCCGGTTCAGGAGTTTCGGCATGATATTCACCTTATCGATTACAAATTCGGGCGGGTCTTTGCGAAAATTGTCGTAGACGTGGATCACGCTGTCGAAATTGTCGAGGTTCTGCAAATCGTAGCTCGCCAGTTCCCAGTTGAGGTAAGGTGTTGCCGTAAAATTATTGATATACTCCCCTGAATTCTGCCCCAGAACGAGGATACGCTTGTTCCGGATCTGTTCCGGCAGACTGGCCGGTTTGGCCCGCAGGTTTTCCAGCTTACCCATCGCGACGCCGGGCAATACGCCGCGCAATCCCTGGTATTGTATCAAAACGATCATCGCGCCCATGAGCGTGAACTGCAATTCATCGGCCCAGCTATTCTTTTTGAAACTCTGGAAATAATGTGTGGCGAAGAATGCCGCGGGCGGAATGAAGATCACAAATTGCATCGGCGCCAGAAACTGCATGAGCGGAATCGTAAATACCGCCGCGATAAACCACAGCGCCATTACCTGCTGAATGCGCGTCT
The DNA here is from genome assembly GCA_946481035.1 of uncultured Dyadobacter sp. The sequence continues at coordinate 8,935 of CAMLNK010000045.1, forward strand.
GGTAATTCACAAACCGGAGCGTGGTGAAGATCCGCATAAAACCCATGATCCCGAAACCCAGCGGAAGCAACAGCGAGGTAAGCAAGGAAGAAAAGTCGTTGAGATTATATTGTTTTACCTGAAATACCGAGGTGAGCAGGTTCCGGTTGAGGCTTTCCATGCCATTGTTGAGATAGAAAAAAAGCACAACCATCAGCAGCGGGAATATTGAACCGAATAAGCCGAGCAAATGATGGCGGAAAGTGGAACCCGTATAAAAGAGCAAAGCCAGAAAGGCCCAGATCATAAACAGCGACGCCGGTAGGTAAAACAATGCGGCGATACCGATGTAAAGCCCCAGCTCGAAAACCTGCGTAGTTACCTCCCTCCGAACCAGCATTTTAACAATAGAACCAAATGCGAAAAGCAGAAAGGTATTGGCGAGCAGCATAGGCGACAATGTGCCCATGTCGAAGGAAATGTTCAGAAACAGTGCGTACAGTGCACCGGGCAGGAATGTGCGCTCGGGGAAAACGTCGCGGGAGTGGATAACGTAATTGAAATACAATATCTGCAAGAGCGAAACGCCCATGGCCGCCAGCTGGTACACCCATTGCGCCCGGCCGAAGAGGCTGTCGATCAGCCAGTAGGTAAGGCCTGAAAACGGGCTTACGTTATCCCAAACATCGCGGTAGAGCATAAATCCACGGCCCATTTGCTCGCCTACAAGCATCCAGCTCAGTTCGGGTATCAGCAACGGCGCGCCGCCCAGGAAAAAAGGGAGACGGAGCAGCAGGAAGAATACTACTAAACTGATGGTCTGGTACCGTGCGTTTACGCGAAAAAAACTAAGCAAGCGGCTGGTGGATTAGGTATTCGACGGGAATAAGTTTCACGAAATTACTATGCCGGGTTCCACAAAAACAAAATAAGTATGGATATTTGTACTTATTGAAAGGAGAGAGGGAACGACGTTCATCATATGGAATCGAAAAGACAACAAAAAGTAGGCAGGCAAATACAGAAAGACCTGGGTGAGATTTTTCAAAAGGATGCGCAGCATTTAACAAGCGGTGCTTTTGTGACGATCACTGCCGTGCGGGTAACCCCCGACCTGAGCATTGCCCGGGCGTATCTGAGCTTCCTGCCCGATAAAAATAAAACGATGCTCCTGGAAACGATCCGGGAAAATACCCGTTTCATCCGCCAGAAGCTCGCCGAACGTGTCCGTCACCAGCTGAGGATCGTTCCGCACCTGCAATTTTATATCGACGACACTGCTGAATACGCAGCCAAAATGGATCAGTTGTTCGCGGACCTGGTGATCCCGCCAGCACAGCCCGACGAGGAGGAAGATACCTACTGATTTCAAGGTTGAGTTATCATGGACATTTCCTACCGGATTGCCGTTCGCTACTTTTTTTCGCGTAACAAAAGGAGTTTCATCAGTCTGATCGCACGCATTGCCATGGCCGGCGTGGCTGTGGGTACGATGGCTATGGTGGTGGTATTGTCGGTGTTCAACGGGATGGAGGATCTCAACCGCAAAATTTTCAAAACCTTCGATTCGGATGTGCGCATTTTGCCCGCGGAAGGCAAGCGGTTCAAAATGACGCCGGTGCTGATGAGCGACCTGAAAGCGGTAAACGGTGTGAGACTGGTGACGCAGGTAGTGGAGGATAATGCACTGGTCCGCTACGGCAGCCAGCAAACTATTATCCGGCTGAAAGGCGTCGACAGCACCTTTGAACAGCAGAAACAGCTGGATACCGCCATGATCGAGGGTTCGATAAAGCTCGTCGGCAATAACGGCACGCCCTATGCGATCATCGCGGAAGGCGTGCGGAATGCATTATCCATTTCACTGGAAGACATATTTACCCCGCTCGAACTGCTCTATCCGCATACGGGTTCCAAAACGCTCAATCTGACGTCCCCCGAGGCATTCAATCAGCTCAACCTCCGTCCGGGCGGTGTGTTTTCGATCGAATCGCGCTACGACGACTATATTATCGCGCCATTGAAACAGGTAGAAGAGCTGATGGGCTATCATGGTGAACTATCGGCCCTGGAAGTTTACATCGCGCCGGGCTATACCGAGAAGGATGTGAGCGAAGAGATCGGTGCGAAGCTGGGCAAGGCTTTTGTAGTAAAAGACCGGGATTTGCTGAATGCAGATCTTCTCCGCGCAATAAAAATGGAAAAGCTTTTTGTGGCAGTCACCCTTTCGCTGATTATTTTAGTAGCTGCAATCAATATCTTTTTCTCGCTCAGCATGTTAGCGATCGAGAAAAAGAAGGACGTCTCGATGCTCTACGCAATGGGTGCGACGCAGTCGCT
>CAMLNK010000046.1 GCA_946481035.1 uncultured Dyadobacter sp.
CTCAATAGCAGCCGTTTTGTCACCAAAACCATTCTCTAACGTCTCGCGCACCTGCGTGATCCAGGTTTCAATATTACCCTTAACCTTGGTATCATTTCCTTTGTACTTCCAGTGTGCCGCATAGCCTTTCTCTGCGATCTCGTCCATACGCGAGGTGCGGATCTGCACCTCCACCCATTGGCCGCTCTTGCTCATTACCGTCGAGTGCAGCGACTGGTACCCGTTCGCACGCGGCGTGCTCAGGAAGTCTTTCAGGCGGTCGGGGTTGGGCTTATAATGGTCCGTAACAATGGAATAGGCCTGCCAGCAGATCGCTTTTTCGCGGTCGCTTTCCGGCGGCGATTCGAGCACGATCCGGATCGCAAACAGGTCATATATTTCCTCGAAAGGCTTGTTTTGCTTCCGCATTTTGTTCCAGATCGAATAGATCGACTTGGGACGGCCTTTCAATATAAAATTCAGCCCCGCCGATGCCAGATCCTGCGCGATGGGCTCCATAAACTTCGAAATGAAGCGGTCGCGGATGTTTTTCGTCTCGCGCAGCTTCCTTGCAATGGCCCGGTATTCGAGGGGTTCGGTGTATTTCAAATACAATTCTTCGAGCTCCGACTTGATGCTGTACAACCCAAGCCGGTGCGCGAGCGGCGCGTAAATGAATATCGTTTCGGAAGCGATTTTGAGCTGCTTGTCGCGCGGCATACTGTCGAGCGTGCGCATATTGTGCAGGCGGTCGGCGAGCTTCACGAGGATTACCCGCACATCATCCGAAAGCGTTAGCAGCATTTTCCGAAAGTTCTCGGCCTGCTGCGAAGAGCCGTATTCGAACCGGCCTGAGATTTTGGTCAGCCCGTCGATGATTTTGGCCACTTTTTTACCGAACAGCCGTTCGATATCGTCGATCCCCATGTCGGTATCCTCCACCACATCGTGCAGCAATGCCGCCACGATGCCGGTGGTACCGAGCCCGATTTCCTCGACCACGATTTGCGCCACCGCGAGGGGGTGGTAAATATATGGCTCTCCCGACCGGCGACGCATGTCCTTATGCGCATCGACGGAAGTATAAAAGGCTTTTTTGATTAATTTAGCATCATTATCCTTCAAAAAAGGTTTGGCTGTTCTTAAAAGCCGGCGGTATTTTTTGAGGATATCCTTACGCTCCTGTTCCAGGTCAATGTTGAGGGATTCAACCAGTTGCTCCACTGCTATATTCTAATTGGTATGCTTCACCAAAATAACAAATTTTAGCGACATTTTTCAACATGCTTCTACCCAAAGATAAAATTTTGAAAATAATTTGCATGTTTTGGAAAAATAGAAATACCTTTGCACTCCCAATTCGACGAACGTGTTGAAAAACGGGACTAAGTGAGCGGGCGTGGCGGAACTGGTAGACGTGCTAGACTTAGGATCTAGTGCCGCAAGGCGTGGGGGTTCGATTCCCTCCGCCCGTACGAAATACAAGGGAATGACGGGGCGTCAAATTCCTCATCTAGCTGGGAAAATGAGTTGCTCCGTAGTATTGAAACCCGTCAAATGCCCTCAGGACTTCGTTTTGAGGGCATTTTTGTTTTTTTCTGTTCAAATGTAACAAAGGTATTTACCAATAGCTTAGCGACACATGGAAGTTTTGTTAGAAAAGAGTTCGCCGACCTTAGCCTCTCTGAAAGTAACGTTGACCAAGGAAGATTATCAGCCAAAAGTTGATAAAACGATCAAGGATTATTCGAAACGCGTGAACCTGAAAGGATTTCGTCCTGGCAAAGTACCATCCCATGTGATCCAGCGCATGTATGGTAAAAGCATTCTGGTTGACGAGGTGAATAACATCCTCAGCAATGCAGTAAGCAACTATATCCGCGAAAACAAATTGCAGGTGGTAGGTGACCCTGTACCTGATCGCGACAAGGCAGCGGAAGTGAACTGGGATACCCCCAGCTCATTCGAATTCAGCTACGACCTGGGTATTGCATCGGATTTCGAAGCAAACCTGAGCGAACTGCCGGCTGTGAAACGCTACACCATTAATGTAGACGATAACGAACTCACGAAGACAATCGACAGCCTCCGCGAGCGTTTCGCCGACAGCATTCACCCGGAAGTAAGCGAAGCAGGAGACATGATCTTCGGTGAGCTGAAACAGGATTCGACCGAATTCACAACCCGCACTGCAATTCCTACGAAACAAGTTAAAGAAGAAGCTGCTGCGAAGTTTATCGGCGTGAAAAAAGGTGATGTGATCGTTTTCGACATTCAGGATACATTCTCGGATGAGTCGGCTATCGCTCACGTAACCGGTAAGAAAAAAGAAGATATCGCTGATCTTTCAGGCGAATATACATTGACAGTTGAAGACGTAACCCGCTCTGCACCAGCTGCATTGACACAGGAATTCTTCGATAAAGTATTGGGACCAGGACAAGTTGAAAGCGAAGAACAGTTCAACGAAAAGGTTCTTGAAATCATCAAAAGCAACTACGAGCGCGAGACAGAAGCATTGCTCCGCCGCGATATCGAGACTTCATTGCTGGACGCTATCTCCATCGAATTGCCTGAGGAATTCCTCAAAAACTGGTTGGAGCGCAGCAACGAAGGCAAGTTTACCCGCGAGCAGATCGACGAGCAATTCGGCGATTTCGCGAAATCTTTGAAACTGAGCCTGATCAAAAACAAAATCGCTGACAAATCGGAAGTAAAAGTAGAATATCCTGAAATCCTTGCATTCACCCGTGAAATGGTAAAAGGACAATTCGGTATCTACGGAGACGACGAATCGATGCGCGAAACGATCGACCGCGTAGCGCAAGGTTACCTTGCCGACAAAGAACGGGACAACTATACGAGCGTGTTCAACCAGGTGTTCGACAACAAAGTTCTCGAAGTGATCCGCGGCCAGGTAAGCACCGACGAGCAGACAGTAGAAGTAAGCGAATTCGAAAAATTGGCGAAAGGCGAAGTGGAAGCCGAAGCTTAATTTTCAGAAGATATAAAAAGCATTTTTTTTCACCGTCCCGGGTGCCCGGGCGGTGTTTTTTTTGTTTAGATCAATGCATTCTAGAACCCAATGCGTTGACGCTCCTCACCAATGCGCAGAACGCCTTCTCCGAATAGCTGCCTGAACTTGTTTTTCAACTGATCCAGCTCATTTTGCAACCGACGGTTCTCGGCTAATATTCGGGTATTCTCCTGCCGGAGCCATTCGGTTTCGGACATGGATACATCGATACCGAGCAACTCGGGCAGCGGCACGTCGAGCAGCTTGGCTACGTTTTCAAGTCGTGAAACGGAAAGCTCCGTGCGGCCGCGTTCGATATCGCCGTAAGCGGTCGTCGACAAGCCGAGCATGTCTGCCATATTTTCCTGCGAAAGGCCTTTTTGCAGCCTTATCTGTCTTATTTTCTCTGATAAATTGGATGTCACGTTCATAATGTCCGATTATAATGCGTGGTATAACGTTTTTATGCTGCAATGTAATCTTTTATGATGGCTGCTGACTGTCGCATTTTTCGATAAATTGTCGCCGAAATTGACAAGGATTATTCGGTGAAATATCCAAATTTGTGCCAGGCAACCGGGAAACCTGCGGCGATATACACAGAAACTAAGCTATATTGCTTTTTGTTCTCGAACTCAGTTGCCCTTTAACTATTGATAAATTAAAAATTAATTTTTTCGATGAATTACGGAAATGAATTTAGAAAATATGCCGTTCACCACCTGGGAATGAATGGTCTGACCGTGGACGGTTACATGAACCACTCTGTTGAAAACATGACCCGTTCGGTAATCGAGGAACGCCCTATGAACTTCCGCGAGGTCGACGTATTCTCCCGTCTGATGGCCGACCGCATTATTTTTATGGGCACCGGCGTGGACGACAATATCGCCAACATTATTGTAGCCCAGCTACTCTTCCTCGAATCGGCGGATCCTAAGAAGGACATCCTGATGTATATTAACAGCCCCGGCGGCTCGGTTTATGCCGGTCTGGGTATATACGACACCATGCAATATGTTCGTCCCGACGTTGCGACTGTATGTACGAGCCTCGCGGCGTCCATGGGCGCGGTATTGCTCGCAGGCGGCGCGGCAGGCAAGCGCTCGGCGCTCCCGCACGCACGTGTGATGATCCACCAGCCGTCCGGCGGCGCGCAGGGGACTTCGGTTGATATCGAGATCACCACCCGCGAGATCGTGAAACTGCGTCATGAGCTGTACGAAATCCTTGCACACCACACTGGTCAGACACCGGAGCAAATCGGCCTGGATTCGGACCGTGATAAATGGTTGAAAGCAACAGAAGCGAAAGAATACGGCTTGATCGACGAGGTTCTGACCCGCGAAAAATAAATTGAATAGTCCTTCAAAATTCGCCCTGGTAGCATTGCTGCCGGGGCGTTTTTAGTATATGGCCTAAGCTTGATTTGGTAACCCGGTCAAAAAACCGGAAATTTGCATTAAGATAACCTCTAATTGTCAATTGAAAGGAAGATTTGAACATTACACTCTGTCTTCTTGTTACCTTGACTCACACGTTTGTTTAACATGGCTTTCCGGAGCCTGAAACATTCACCAAACTGCTAAAATCGAATCGATGGCACAAGTAAGTTGTTCGTTCTGCGGACGTAAAAAAAGCGAAGTAGATTTGCTTCTCTCCGGGATTGACGCTCACATTTGTAACCACTGCATTGCCCAGGGGCACCAGGTAGTTACCGAAGAGCTGGGACCGAAGGAGGATAAGAAAGAGAAGAAATCGAAGCTTCCGAAATTAAAGCCCATTCCTCCTGCTGATATCAAGCATTTCCTCGAACAATATGTAATAGGCCAGGACGAAGCGAAACGCTCACTGGCGGTGGCGGTTTATAACCACTACAAACGTCTGAACCAGGCAAGCTCCGAGGACGACGTTGTGATCGAGAAATCCAACATTATTATGGTAGGTGAAACCGGTACCGGTAAAACCTATCTCGCGAAATCCATCGCACGCATTCTGCAAGTACCTTTCTGCGTGGCCGACGCTACGGTGGTTACCGAAGCAGGTTATGTAGGTGAGGACGTTGAAACGATCCTGACCCGCCTGCTCCAAGCTGCGGATTATAATGTAGAAGCTGCCGAGCGCGGCATTGTTTACATTGACGAGATCGACAAGATCGCCCGCAAGTCGGACAACCCATCCATTACCCGCGACGTAAGCGGCGAAGGTGTGCAGCAGGCTTTGTTGAAACTCCTCGAAGGCTCGATCGTGAACGTGCCGCCGCAAGGAGGCCGTAAGCACCCCGACCAGAAGATGATTTCTTTGAATACCGAAAACATCCTCTTCATCTGCGGCGGTGCATTCGACGGGATCGAACGCCACATAGGGAAACGGATCAACACCCGCCCGATCGGTTTCAATGGCGATAACCGCATTATCGAGATTTTTGATAAAGGTAATCTGATGCGCTACGTGACGGCTATGGACCTTAAATCGTTCGGACTCATCCCCGAATTGATCGGTCGTCTGCCAGTACTCACGCATTTGAACCCGCTCGACCGCGAGACATTGCGCCGCATCCTGACCGAGCCCAAAAATGCTTTGGTGAAGCAATACAGCAAGCTTTTCGCGATGGAAGGCATTACCTTGCATTTCGAAGACGCGGTACTCGATTACATTGTGGACCAGGCGATGATCTACAAACTCGGCGCCCGCGGTTTGCGCGCGATCTGCGAGTCGATCATGACCGACGCGATGTTCGATCTGCCTTCGCAAAAGGATGTGAAAGAATTCACACTCTCGCTCGATTACGCAAAAGACAAATTCGAAAAATCTTCGATGGCGTTGCTCCGCTCAGTGGCCTAGCAATCATAGCATTAGCGTTTTCACAAGCGCCCTGCTTCTTTCAAAGGAGCAGGGCGTTTCTTTTTTCACCCCAATAATCCTATTTTTACACAAAAACACTATATTATTTTAAATGGAAACTTGGCTCATAAATAAATCAATCGTCGTTATCGGAGGAACCACCGGCGCGGGCTTGTCCGCGGCACAAGCCTTTGTCCGAAACGGCGCGAATGTGGTGGTAGTGGGGCGCAACCCTGAAAGCTGCCTGATGGCAGAACTGAACCTGGGAAGCAATGCAAGAGCCAAGCAAGGTGACGCAACGCAGCCTCAGACGGCGCTGGACGCGATCCAGCTCTGTATAAGGGAATTCGGAAGTTTCGACGCATTGTATCACGCACCGGAAGATCATGAAGAACCCGCAGCCGACGGCCCACTGCATAACCTGGGCCTCGAAAGCTGGCGCCGAACGCTGGATCAGAACCTGACGTCGCTCATGCTCTCAAACCAGGCTGCGGTAAGGACTTTTATGGGAATGAACAAAGGCGGATCTATTCTCAACCTGAGCCCCGATATTCCTTCGACGGACAGTAACCTGGCGAGCCACGCCGGCGCTACCGCCAAAGCAGCGGTGATAGGCTTTTCAAAATCCATTGCAGCGGCCTACGCAGGGCATGATATTCGCATCAATGTAATTGCTACCGATACCTCTTTACCTGCCGACCTCGATGGCGCAGCAGTATATTTAATGTCGGACCATGCCCGCTTTACCAACGGACAAGTGCTTGTGGTCGACGGAGGACGGAGCGTACTGGAAGAGCAATACTAACGGCCCTCCTAAACGGTTGTGTTGTGAAGAAATTGCTGCGAATGCATTATGAACGCAGAGAGAATCGCTTTTTTTCTTTTATTCGCGTAAAATAGTTCACCAGACACCGTACTCCTATGGCTACCGGACCGATTGTAACCCTTACAATAAATCCCGCGCTCGACAAAAGTTCCAACGTATCGCGCATTGTACCCGACAACAAACTGCGTTGCGACGCACCCAATTTTGAAGCGGGAGGAGGTGGTATCAACGTAGCCAAGGCCATTCACCGCCTGGGAGGAAACCCCGTCGCTATTTTCACAGTAGGCGGCCCTACCGGCCAGCGCCTGCACAAACTCGTGAAAAGCGAGGGCGTGGAAACGATGGTGATCGAAACGAAGCAATGGACGCGTGAAAACTTTCACGTTCTCGAAACCAGTACCGGCTTCCAATACCGCTTCGGAATGCCCGGCACCGAAATGATGCCGACGGAAGTACGCTCGATCCTCGAAACCATGGAGGAGCTCGACCCGAAACCGTCCTACATTATCGCCAGCGGAAGCCTTCCGCCGGGGGTACCTTCCGATTTTTACGGTCAAATCGCCAAAATAGCCCATAACCAAGGCGCCCGCTTTATCGCCGACACTTCCGGCGATGCGCTGCGCTATGCTACCGAAGCAGGTGTATATCTTTTAAAACCCAATATCATCGAGCTCAGTGAACTCGTAGGCGTCGATAAACTGGAAATGGACGAGGTCGACGACGCCGCGCGCGCGCTCATCATACGCGGGCAATGCGAGATCGTGATCGTGTCGATGGGCGCTATGCTCGTGACCGAAGACCAGGTAGAGCACATCCCCGCGCCGCCGGTACAACCCAAAAGTACAGTAGGCGCCGGTGACAGCATGCTGGCGGGCATTGTATGGACATTGTCGCAAGGAAAATCCTACCGCGAAGCCGTAAGAATGGGCGTAGCGTGTGGTACCGCCGCCACTATGAACGCTGGCAGTGAGCTATTTAGAATGCAGGATGTAAACCGCCTGCTCGACTGGCTGAACCGTTACGGAAAACGCTACTCTGCCAGTTGATCAAAACTATGTATGAACAAATAGTAAGAAATCAGAGATTCGGTCTTTTTTAAAAAATTAAAAAGATTCGTCATGTCCGATACACATTCCCGCCGTCAGTTTGCGAAAATCACCGCAGCTACTGCCGCCGCCCTTACTTTTAAACCGTTCTACATTCTTCACGCTAAACCCAAAGCCGATGGAGAGGTGATTGGCCATGGCAGCCACCGCTACAAGGTGCACCAGGGCTGGGGCAACCTTGATTCGTCCAAGTTCCCTGTCAACAACTGCCACGAAATGGTGCAGGACAGCAAAGGCAGGTTGATTATGGTGGGTGATGAGGTTAAAAACAATATCCTTATCTACGATCGCTCGGGCAAGCTGCTTGAAAGTTGGGGGCACGAATTCCCGGGCGGGCACGGGCTTACCTTGTGGAATGCGAACGGCGAGGAATTCCTGTTCATCAGCGATCCGAACATCGGCAAGGTCTTCAAAACAGATTTGAAAGGAAAAATCCTGCTAACCATCGAACACCCCTCGAAAGTAGGTGCCTATAAAGAGGCTGACCCGTTCAAACCGACCGAAACGGCCATCGGACCGGACGGTACCATCTACATTGCCGACGGCTACGGCTCGCAATGGATCTTGAGATACACTCCGAAAGGCGAGTTTATCGACAAGTTCGGCGGCTCCGGCGACGGTGATTCGCAGTTCTCTACTGCTCACGGCATCGCGATCGATTACCGCGACAAAGCGAATCCGACGTTGATCGTTACCTCGCGTGCGCACAATGCATTCAAGAAATTCACTTTGGATGGAAAATACCTGAGTACCATTTTCCTCCCCGGCGCATTCGTTTGCCGTCCCGTTTTCAAAGACGAGACGCTCTACGCGGGGGTATGCTGGTCGCGCCTGCGCTACCTGAACCAAACGCCGAACTCAGGCTTTGTTACCATTATCGACAAATCCAATAAGGTAATCTCGAACCCGGGCGGTACCAAACCGGAATATAGAAACGGCGAATTGCAGCTGATGATCCAGGAGAAACCCATATTCATGCATTGCCACGATGTGTGCGTCGATAACGACCACAACATTTATGTGTGCCAGTGGAATGCGAAGAAAACTTACCCGGTGAAGCTGGAAAGAGTTTAAACAGAACAAAGGGCTTTAAAAAAGACAATTACCGCTGATCCGTTGGCCCTGCTAGCGGATCAGTTTTATTGTAATACCATTAATAACCATCGTCGAAACCGTCAGAATGCCGTAGGCGACGCCGATAGGCATTTGCGGCACGAGCCACGCCACACCCACCAGGAAAGCGACAAACCCATAACCTGCCAACAGCAAGCCATACAATATCCTGATCGCCGCGTCGGAGCCCTGCTGCGAATGTGTGAAGACCGCCAATGTAGACGTCATAATCGGAAATGGCGTCAATATCCCGCTCCAAGTCGGCCCGAGGTAATCGGCGGCCTGGGTGACTACCACCACAAACAGCGTCGCTACCAGCATTCGCAATGGAATATCCCAGGATGGCTGTTTCTTGAAATCGGCTTTGGCTTTGGGTTTTGGAAAAAAGTATAAGACCAGCGTAAGCACAACCATATTGAGCCCTACTCCGGCCAACAGTGAAATGTCCCGCCCCAGCGAAAGCATTGCCACTACAAAAAACGCCGCATAGCTGATCAGTACAGTGGGCAGCCACTTCATACGCGCGGAAAGTGCCGCATAGGTTAGTGCAAAACACATTGTACCCACCGACCCCAGCAATGCGGAAGTGATAGTGGACGCCGCGAATGCCGCTCCGTGTTCCAATGCGATGAAGAAGGAGATCGGGCCGGCTACCCACGGGAACCCGCCGATCCAGCCGCCGAGCCCTTCGCCCCATTTACGGACGGCCATTGTTACCCCGGCAATGAGCGGGGGCATCAGCATGATTTTAGTTAAAAGAAGGTCGGACAATGATGTAATGCGGCAAAATGGAGTACAAATTTACATTTAAGACCCTAATGCGCTGAAAATTTGAGAAAATACTTCCCGAATTTAATTGCAACACAGTTGCAATCATCTTATTTTTGCAACGTTGTAACAAAAAGAACGTAACCCGCTACTTGCGCATACGCATGCCCGCTATCCGATTTTCACTCCTTATTCTTTTGCTATCGCTGTTTTCATGGACGGCCATTGCCCAGAAACCGGCGTGCGAATGCTTCGTGAAGGGTGTTGTGAAGGACAGGCACACCGGCCAGCCTATTGTGGGGGCTACCGTGCTGATCGTCGGGCAGAGTAATGGCGTTTTCACCGATGAGAATGGCCGTTACGAACTCAGGAACCTCTGCCCGGGAAATTATGCATTGGAATGCCGCATTATCGGTTACAGTCCGTTCCAGCAGAAAATTGACCTGACGGCCGGGCACGAGGAAAACTTCAACCTGCTCGAACAAGAGGTGCATTTAAAGGATGTTGAAATTACCGCGCACCGCACCGATGCGCCTTCTTCTCAGCCATTAACCACCATCTCGGGCGCAGATTTAGATAAAACACGCGGGCAGACGCTCGGTGAGAGTTTGAAGGGCGTAACCGGCGTGACGACGCTGCAAACCGGCTCTTCCATTGCGAAACCCGTCATTCACGGCCTGCACAGCAACCGTGTGCTCATTATGAACAATGGCATCCGCCAGGAAGGCCAGCAATGGGGCTCCGAGCACGCGCCCGAAATAGATCCGTTTATTGCGACACGCATTTCGGTCGTGAAAGGTGCTGCGGGTGTACGGTATGGTTCCGATGCGATCGGCGGGGTGATATTGGTGGAGCCCGAAGAGCTGCCGGTGGACAAGCCCATTACCGGCGAACTGAATGCGGTCGGCTTTTCCAATGGCAGGCAGGGCGTACTATCGGGTACCGTGCAGGGCGGGCTGAATTTTGTAAAAGGTTTTGGCTGGCGGGCGCAGGGAACCATCAAGCGCGGCGGCAACATTCGCACGCCCAACTATTTCCTCGACAACACCGGCATTAGCGAAAACAACTTCTCACTCGCGGCAGGTTACCGTCACAAAGGTTTAGGAATCGACGTGTTTTACAGCCGTTTTGACACCCAAATAGGTATTTTCTCCGGCTCGCACATTGGTAGCGTCACCGATCTGCTTAATGTGATTAAAAACGGCGAGCCGTTCGTTAAATCCGGGTTCAGCTATGCCATTAACCGACCCAACCAGAATGCGACGCACGAGTTGCTGAAAGCCGAAACACACTACCATTTCAAGGATGGCAACCGGCTGCAATGGACAATCGCGCGGCAGTATAACAACCGCAACGAGTTCGACCTGCACCGGCCGCGGAACGACAGTATAGCGGCCCTCAACCATCCCGAACTGACATTTAAACTCACTTCATTGACAAACGACGTGGTCTGGGACCACAAACCCATTGCCGGGAAAATCAGCGGGCAGGTTGGCGTAAGCACATTATACCAATACA
>CAMLNK010000047.1 GCA_946481035.1 uncultured Dyadobacter sp.
TCTTTATACACCATCATACCTAGCGCGGGCGTCATTCCATTGTACTTATAACCGCTATGCTCACTGTTGAACTGATCCAGCTCTGCCTGTGTGCGTATGATCTTGTCAAACTGATATCCGCGTATGACAGTCAGTGATCGGCCGGTCGGAATGTCTATTTGCTGTGCGTTTTGCGCATAGTCCTGCTTAACGATCCGGTTCCAGCCGTATGACGCAGTCAAATTTCCATAGTAGGAGAAAGCCTTTTTGGAGCTTGCGTAACCCAGACTGAAATCAAACCCGCGGGCTTTAATCACGCCATAGTTTTCCGGAGGCAGGCTCAGGCTGAATGTTGGCGGAACGGAAACGACCCTCAAACCCAGAATGTCATAAGACTTGCGGTTCCAATACTCAAGCGTGGCTGTCCAGTGTTTCAAAAAGTTGATGTCTGCACCCGCATTATAGGTCAATGACTTTTCCCAGGTTAAATTAGGGTTCACGACAGATCCGTAGGTAACACCGGTAGCTGTTTTGGCATCCGTGCCAAAGTAGGCGGAAGTCCCCTGTTTGTAAGATTCCTGCCATTGCCAGCCAGTCACTATCGGATTGCCGTTCACATCATTCGCCACATCATTTCCGGTCAGACCGGCAGATAATCGAAGTTTAAGATTATCAATTCCGGAAGCCTTGGGAAAGAAGTTTTCTTTCGAAACCACCCAGCCCAATGATCCTGCCGGGAAAACGCCCCATCTTTTGTCGGGCCCAAAGTTCATAGAACCATCTTTACGGAATGAAAAGGCTGCGAGGTATTTGCCGTCATAATCGTAGTTGAACTGGCCAATGTAAGAAGCCCGTCCAATCGTAAAATCGGTCTTTCCGCCTGCGTAATCATCGGCACGCGTGCCACTGGCAGCCCACCATTGATCCGTGGTATACACGGGGAATGTTTCACGTCCTGCAAAAATGCCGCTTCCGCTGGATTCCGCTTTTTCATAAACCAGCAGGCCCTGCACGTGATGGATGTTGTTGAAGGTATTCTCGTAGTTTAACTGCAGATCGATCTGGTAATCCTGTCCCCAATCCACATTAGTACGCAGATAATCCTTTGGAATGTTTGTTGAAGCTTTGGTGCTCAAAATGTCCGCATCCTTTGTAGAGATAATATGCTTGTTGACCGGATCGCGCTTCATTATATTCATCAAATAACTCTTCTGGAAGATTTTCTCCCGCTTGTATTCGAAGTTTTTACTAAACGCTACCTTGGCGCTCAGGCCTTTAATCACAGGAATATTGTATGTCGCATTCAATACGATCTGTGGTTTCAGAAAGTTGATTTTATCGTAACCTCCATCTCCTTTGACCGTCGCCCCTACGTTGGCAATCCATCCATAATCAATAGGTTTTCCACCGTCCGTAAAAACAGGCTGATCAGGCTGCCAAACGAGCAATTTTCTGTAAAGTGCCTGTGTGCCTTCCCAGGTTAAAACACCCTGCAGGTTATTGCTCAGTCCCAATCCTGCGAAAAACTGTAAATCCTTTGTCGCGTCGACTGTGGCATTGAGGCGGATGTTATATTTATCGTAGGTAAGCGGTTTGAGAAAGCCGTTCTGTTTCACGTAGGATGCACCGGCGAAGTATCTCACTTTTTCGTTGCCGCCATTTACGCTGAGGTTGTGTTGCGAGGTAGAAGGATTGCGCCAAACAGCTTCCAGCTGATCATATCCCCAGCCATTATCGATATTTTTATAATGGTCCAAGTCCGCCTGTGTCCACGCCCAGCCTGCGGGGGCCGTAGTGCCGTTGATGCGGTTGTAAAGCTCGCCCGCCTCCACGGCACTGGTCCGCGATGCATTTTTGGTCCTGGTGTCAAATCCGGTATTGAAGGAGTAGTTAAACGAAGGCTTGCCTACTTTACCCCTCCTGGTGGTGATCAGGATGACGCCACCCGCAGAACGCGAACCATAGACGGCAGCCGAAGCCGCATCTTTCAATACAGTGATGGTCTCTATTTCGTTCGGACTCAGGTTGTTGAAATCGGCTGATCCGCGTATCACCCCGTCAATCACGTAGGTTACCGGTTGGTTATTGGGAGAAGAGCGGGTTCTGATGCTGATCTCCGGATTGGTGCCGGGTATCCCGTTAGGCGTTTTAATATTGACACCGGCGAGCCTTCCCGAAAGCAGGTTACCTGCCGATGTTGTAGGCATAGTCTGCATTTCCTCGGTCACATTCATGCTCACCACAGAGCCGGTCATCAACGATTTTTTCTGGGAGCTGTAACCGGTTACCACAAATTCTTCCAGCGATTTAACATCCGACGCCAGAGTTACATCTATCCGGGTTTTGTTGCCCACAGTTTGTTCCTGCGACAAAAAGCCGACAAACGAAAAGACGAGAATAGCGTTTTTGTCGACAACTTCCACGGAAAACTCGCCGCGCTCATCCGTGATCGTCCCTTGCTGCGTACCTTTTACCACCACGCTTACGCCGGGTAATCCTGCACCTTTATCGTCGGATACCTTGCCTTTTAGAACGATTTCGGCAGTCGTAACGGCGGTTTGGCCCGTTGAGGCTAAGAAGGAAAATTGCACGGGCTGGTTTTCGGCCGGCTGGTCGGCTACATCCGATACCGGGGTCTGCTGCGATTTTTTATCGGTTTTCAGCGGTTTAACAACGATATACCCGCCGGTTTTGGATCGTTTGTATTGCAGGCCGAGGGGTTTCAGTATCCTGGCCAGTGACTTTTCGGCATTGGCTTGAAAATCGAGGGAGCTCACGGGCACTTCATAGCCTTGTACCACGCTGTCGAAATAGAGGATATCGACTTTGTAATGTGTTTTGAAATCCTGCAACACCGATTTCAGGCTTCGGGTAGATTGCTGGGCCACAAACGGGTTTTGCCGCTGCCCGATGGCCGCCAGCAGCTGTGCCTGGCCGGGAGAACCGGCACTAGCGGCAGCCAGCACGAATAGAAGGGATCGTAACGGTTTTTTCATAAAACGGGTTTTTAAACGGGTAAGAAAGGTTAAGGGTTGGGTATGATCAGGGGTTTAGTTTTAGTCGTATTAATAATCGAGTGTGATGATTTTTCCATCTTCCGAGCGGGAATAGGTGAGCCCGGAATCGTCGGCGAGTATTTCAAAAAGTTCTTCCGCATTGAGTGCCGTGAAGGAGCCTGAGATGGTCTGGGAGGCAAGCGTAGAGTCGGGAATGCGGATTTTTAAGCCGAAATTATCTTCGAACAGGTCACATACTTCTCTGAGGCTCTCGTTTTCAAAGACAAACCGATGCGCTGTCCAGGCCGAGTAATTGGCAGGGTTCATGGTTTTCTTTACGGATGCGCGCCCCGGTGCATCGAACGTAACAAGGTCGCCGGGCCGCATAACGATCTGATCGGTTTCGGTGCCTTTCAGGTAATGTAGCTTCACCTTACCCTTGTTCAGCACCACGCGTGAGCGCCGCGGTCGTGCATATACGTTAAATTCGGTGCCCAGCACTTCCACATCGAAATTCTTTTCGGTGTGCACGACGAATTTTTGGTGGGTCGATGTGTGCGTAATGGAGAAATCCGCTTCTCCGGTCATATACACTTCGCGGGTGGTTTTCCCGAAACCAAAACGCGGAACCCGGAGCGTGGAGTTGGCATTGAGCACCACTTTGCTTCCGTCGGGCAGAACCAGCCGCTGTATCTGGCCGAAATTGGTCGAGTAAATCTGGTAGCGCACGTGATCGCGTGCAAACCAGCCGCCCGATAACAGCGTGAGCGAAACGGCCGCCGCAACGAGCCACGATTTTCCTTTTGCGGGCAAAGTCAGCACCGGAAGAATAGCCGGGCGATCGTTTTCTGTTTCCGCTTCGGCAGGATTTTCGTTCATGCGGGAGAAATGGCGACTTATCGCCCTTTCGACGTCGGCGTTGTATTGAATGTTCTGATTCTCCCATTCCGCCAGCCAAATGAATAACTGTTCCCTGGCATGCGGGTCGGCACTCCAGCGATCGATCAGGTCCTTTTCAAGCGCGGTTGCGTTTCCTGAAAAGTAGTTGAAAATCAGGTCCTTGTTTATTGATTCTTTCATGGTTAATGCTTACAAATAATGGACACCCTGTAAATGCTACTGGAAGAGGACGAACAGCGTGAACAGCCATTTGGCTTTGATAATCCTTCTTAGTTCCTGCATGGCCGTGTACATCTGCGACTCAACGGTCCGGTACGATACACCCAGCTCAGTTGCGATCTCGCTGTATTTTTTTCCTTCGTAGCGGTGCATGAGGTATACGCGGCGCTGCTTTTGCGGAAGCGTGTTGATGGCGTTCTGCACGTCGTTGTACAGATCTTCGTATTGCGTAATATGGTCGGGCTGCTGCTCGGGCTGAAGTGTCACATATTCGGCGTGTTCGAGCGAGGTATTCCGCTTCATTTCGCGGCGGGCGTAATCGAAGGCGCTATACCGCACGGCCGAAAACAGATAGTTTCTGAAAGACGTATCCACGTTGGTAAAGACCTTGTCTTTGTGGAACTTATAGAAAACCTCGGACACAATGTCTTCCGCAATTTCTTTTGACGATACGTAACGCACCACATGGCTGCACAACGGCCGGTAGTACCAGCGGAAAAGCAGCTCGATCCCCGAGTTCGTATCCGATTCAAAGGCCTTTTTCAGCAACATTTCCGATTCGGCAGGAAGCTCCGGCCTGCGCGAAAGACGGTCCGGGCCGCCGCCCGGAGGTGCGGGCTGACCAGGATCGTGCTCGTGGTGATCAGACAATTCCAAACTATCCATGGATTAGCGGGTTAAATGGTGCCGACGACAGGCCGGTTTGGAGGCCTGTTATGATAATGTCGTTTTCGGTTATTAAAACACTTAGAAGAAATGGAGATTTTTTTAAATATTTTTTATTTCCACTTACATGTACATACATTCGAACAAACTTACCAAATTTGTAGCGCCTGAACAAGGATGCCGGACGCCTATGCCCCGCCAGTTTTATCCTGAACCCATAACACATGAAGCAGACTTTCCTGACCCTTATCTTCTTATTCGGTTACTTCACCGGTTTTGCACAAACCCGTAAACCGGCCGCCTGGTCGGTAACCTCGTTTCACAATACGTGGACGAAGCCCCTCGTTTCCACGCCGAGCCATAACAAGGTGGACGCGCCGCTAATGGGTAATGGCGACGTAACCATGTGCGTCGGCTACAAAGAGGACGTATTGAGCTACTATCTTTCCAAAAATGATTTCTGGCGGTTGGTTTCGCCGGAAACGCTGGCCAGGAAAGACGATGTATCCGGCCCGCGGACGGTAGGGGCTGTCGGCATTCGGATTGAAGGTTTCAGGAGTGCGGATTTTGCTGCTGATCAGCAGCTTGCCGATGGCGTTACTACCTGCAAGCTGGCGGAAGATGGCCGTAAAGTGGCGCTAAAATCGTGGGTTTCGGCCACGGAGAATCTGGCTTTTATTGAAATAAGTGCTACCGGCAATGCGGCCAGCGTAACGGTGACCCTGGATGCGCCGCAGAACAAACAGGCCAGGCTTGAAAAAGGAATGCAGGGTAATACTTTGTGGCTTACACGTGCATTCACGGACAGTGTCGACATTTCCACCGAAGCGGCCGTTGCGGTAAAAGTGATCGGTCGCAGCAATAGCTCATTCAAAGTAGCGCCGGGCCAAAAGGTGGTTTTGTCCATCGCGATCGAAAGTAAGTTCAAAAAGCAGGAGCCGCTGAAATTTGTATTGGCCCAATTGAAAAAAGCAGACCAGCATACGCCCGGTTCGCAGATGGCGAAGCATCAGGCGTGGTGGCGGGCATATTGGGCGAAATCTTCTGTAACAGTGGAGGACACGGTTTTGATGAAAGCCTATTACCAGGGATTGTACACGATGGCCGCTTGCAGCCGCGATCCCCGGTTTCCTCCCGGCCTGTTTGGCTGGGTCACCGGCGATGATCCGCAATGGGCCGGTGATTATCATTTGAATTATAACCATCAGGCCCCGTTTTATTCGCTTTACGCTGCCAATCGCCTTGAACAGGGCGCGCCCCACGACGCTCCGCTGATCGATTTTATAGAAAGAGGAAAATGGTATGCCCAAAATGTAACCAACACCCGCGGTATCCTGTACCCGGTAGGGATCGGGCCGCTGGGCATCGAAGTGACAAGAAATCATCCGAGGTATCCGAAAACTAAAAACGAGGAGCTGGGCGGCCTGTTCTTCGGACAGCGTTCCAATGCGGCTTATGGCTTGCTGAATATGGCGCAGTACTGGCGCAGCACCTACGACGAAGCCTACGGCAGGAAGATCTATCCGTATGCTCTGGCAGTTGCCGATTTTTGGGAGGATTACCTGAAATATGAAGATGGCCGGTACGTAATCTACAACGATGCCATTCAC
Organism: uncultured Dyadobacter sp.; assembly: GCA_946481035.1. Next base: position 6,371 of record CAMLNK010000047.1, read on the forward strand.
GAAGGGTCCGGGGCCGACATGAACCCTATTCTCTCACTCGGGCTTGTCCGCAATGCATTTGGCCTCATGCTCGATTTAAGTACTGTTTTGAAAACAGATCAGGACCGGCAAGCCAAATGGAGGGATATTCTCGACAAGCTCAGCGCATTTCCGGTCCAGGAGCGAGGTGGTAAGAAGGTGTTTCGCTACTCGGAGAAGGGCGTCGACTGGTGGGAGAACAATGGCCTGGGCATTCAGCACATTTATCCGGCCAATGCAATTACCCTGGACAGCGGCGACGAATTACTGACATTATCGCGCAATACCATCGACGAGATGAAGCGGTTTCAGGATGCCAATACGAGCAGCAGCTTCTTCATGGCCGCCATCCGGACAGGTTATGATCCCCGGATTGTTTATGATGAATTGCGGAAATATGCTTTGCATACCTATCCCAATGGTTTTCAACTGAATAATCCGCACGGGATAGAAAACAGCTGTACGGTTGCCAATGCACTGGACGAAATGCTTTGCATGAGCGTCGGTAATGTGATCAGGCTGTTTGCCGGGCTGCCGGATGGCCACGATGCGGAATTCAAAAACCTGAGGGCCTGGGGAGCGTTCCTGGTTTCGGCCAGGCGGGCAGACGGGCGCATTGCAGGCGTCCGGATCGAGAGCGAAAAAGGGAAGGTTTGCACGATCGTGAACCCGTGGCCGGGGAAAACCGTGCGCGTAATGCGTGGCGGAAAGGCCGCCGGATCGGTTTCCGGCCTGCGTCTCAGGTTGGATACCCGCGCAGGGGAGATTATCGATTTGCAGCAGGAATAGGGGGGAAGACGAATTATTTACGACTAAACTAATCAAGCAATGGATATGCAAACTCAAAATGCACGATTGTCGATGGACCTTGCGAATTATAGCCAGCCGGTCAGTGCTCTTTTCGAGCAGCCCCGCACTGCAAAAGATTGGGAGCAATATATGCTAACGGAAGGGCAAATCGTTGACTTTGAAAGGGATGGGTTTGTTAGCGGGATAAAAATCATGTCGGACGAACAGGTGGACGTGCTGAATGATGAGTTGGTAAGATTGCAGTCGCTGAGCGATGAAGAACGTAAATTGTTTTACCACTACGAAAGCAATGAATCGGAAGATCCGAACCGGGTACTCTTCCACGCGATCGGGGCGTGGCGCATCACGACGGGGTTCCACGACCTTTTTTGGTCGCCGGCATACCGCATGGCCGCCTATCAGCTAATGGGCGGGTCGCTGCGTCTTTTTCATGATCAGTTATTCTGCAAACCGGCCAGGCATGGCGGCGTGGTAGCCTGGCACCAGGATTATTCTTACTGGACATTTACTAGACCGATGCACCACCTGACCTGCTGGATAGGCCTCGATGATGCGAATCAAGAAAACGGATGTTTGTATTTCGTGCCCGGCAGCCACAGGTGGGGTTTGCTACCCATTACCGGACTGACCGGCGGAATGGATGCGGTAAGGGATATATTGACCGGGGAACAAAATACGAGCTTCGACAACCGCGTGGCTAACGAACTGAAACGCGGGTATGCCAGCTTTCACCACCCGCTTACGATGCACGGCTCATACGAAAACGTGTCCGACCGCTCCCGGAGGGCCGTAGTGCTCAACGCTATGAATGCGCAAACGCTGGGAAATACGGCAGGGTACGAGCGGCTCGATGCATTGAAAGATTTTCCGGCCATGGAACAGGATATGGTACTGGACAGTAATTTCTTTCCGGTGTTGTTTGACGGCGACCGGGAATTAGAAGGTTTGGGAAAAACGATTCCAATGGCCAACCCGGCAGCTTTATATGATAAACTTTGACGCTTTGGTAGGGGTCAATCCAGTATCGCCACCACCCTTGCCGGTGCCGCCGATGCGCCTTGGATCTTCAATGGGAAGACCGCGATTTTGAAGCCAAAAGGCGGTAATGCGCCTAAATTGGTCAGTTGCTCCATATGCAGGTACTCGTGCTGTTGCCCGACCAGGTGGGCTTGCCAAAATAACGTTTTGTCATTCGTTTCCCTGGCCTTTTTGGCCATGTAACGCAACGGCAAATCGAAGCCCCACTGATCGATACCCATTACTTTCACCCCGCGGCCGATAAGCCATTCTGTGGCGGCGCGACTCATGCCGGTTCCCCGGTTCACGTAATCGTCGCCGGTCAGCTGGTCGCGCCCGGTCCATATGAGCACAATATCGCCCGGTCGGATGCTGGCGCCGGATTTTTCCAGGTCACTTTGAATGTCTTCGACGGTAATTTCTTCAAAATCCTGTTTGAAACGCATGTCCAGCACGATCCCATTCCCGTACAGCCATTCCAACGGAACTTCATCGATCGTTTTCGCCTTCTGCCCATTCACGACGGGACTATAATGCCAGGGTGCATCGATGTGGGTGGTTGCGTGGACGCCCATACCCAGGATTTTGTCGTCTGCCCATCCCTGAAACTGAGCAGGGAACAATCTGCCCGGTAAGCCCAGCAGAAACCGGATGAGGAGGCTGCTTTTTTTGTGCGGTTTATGCTTCACTTTAATGCGCATAAACCAGGGATCGGTTTTATTGTACGAGATCGTCTTGGACAGATCAATAATGGTAGCCATTCAATCAGGTGTTTAAGCAAACGCAAAGCTAGTCCGCGTTTGCTTAAACACCATTTTTGAGGCAAATATTTTGAATGCAAGCTCCCCGGACAGGAAAATGGTGATTAGCCGTTGGGAAGCAAAAAACTGTCATTGTTCTTTTGGAGCCAGTATTTCAGCCTTTCTGTCAACTGCTTAACCGGCTGATGGTCTTTGTTGTACAAATTGTGCATTTCGAAAGGGTCGGTTTTAAGATCGAAGAGGAATCCTTCGACCTGATCGCCTTTGCGGTAGTACGCCAGTTTGTACCGTTCCGTGCGTATACCCCGGAAACCTGCATCAATGCGGACATTGCTGCTTGGGATCGCTCCCATGATAAACTGCTCCCGAAGCAATTTTCCCTGCCGTTTCAGCAGGTAGGGGGCAAGGCTCACTCCGTCCAGGCCCTTGGGAATCTCGCTTTTTAAACCGGCCAGATCCAGCAGCGTTGGAAAAACATCGGGCATGCCGGGAAGCTGCCGGTTATCCTCACCGGGAATAATCTTTCCTTTCCAGTAAATCAGGAACGGAATGCGAAGTGATTCTTCATAAATATTATTCTTAGATTCCTCATTATGCTTTCCGAGGCAGTTTCCATGATCCGCGGTGATCAGGACAATCGTGTTTTCTAACAGATTTTTGTCTTTCAATGACCTGATGATACGACCGATCTGGTCATCTACGCCCGTGATATTGGCATAGTAATTCTTGATTTCCGTCCTGTAAAGTTTCCCCATCGGGTTACCGGCGGGCGGGATGTTCGGATCTTTCGTCAGCGAATCGAGCGGAATGTTTTGATACGGTTCAAGATATTTTTTAGGAACCGTGTTGTATGGAGAATGCGGTGGATTGATCGACACCACCAAGGCAAATGGCTTTTCCGGATCTCTTACATTTCCTTTGTTATTGAAAAAGTCGATTGCCTTATCCGCTTCGTGCTCAGGCCCCCATTGGTTTACGTAATGAAAATCGTCCCGTGTCGCTTTCGTGTCCCAGTACATAGGCCGGTCGTGTACGTCATAGGTGTTGTAGGCATACCAATAGTCAAATCCGTGCCGTCTTTCTGCGGGCGTCCATTCATTCCAGGCAAGCTTGGCAGTGTTGTTGGAAGTAGACACATAAGGCTCGTGCGGGGAATCGAGGTGCCATTTACCAATATAACCATTGGAATATCCTTTTGCTTTGAGGATGTCCGACCAGCAAACGATATCCGTCGGCAGTTCCACACCAGCCGGCGCCGAAGCCGAATTGGAGTTGCTGATTACCTTATTTTTCAATGGATATACGCCCGTAAGCAGCATGGCGCGCGCAGGAGAGCACAAGGGAAAATTACTCACCATTTGCGTAAATGAAAGCCCGACTTTCGCCAGCGAATCGATATGCGGGGTTTTAACTTTTTCATGGCCCAGATACCCCAGCGTTTTTCCGCTCCATTGATCCGTCAGAATTACCAGAATATTGGGTGGTTTGGGAGCGCTCGTTGTTTGGCTTTTTCCGGCAAAAAATGCCGGGGAAATGAATATGATGAGGCAAAATGAAACAAGCCGGACGGCCGGGTTGATTAGTTTGCTATAAGTTGTTTTTGTCATGGGTCAGGAAAATTTATGCGCTGCTTCGAGCAACCTGGGATAACTGGAAGTACCGCCAAACAGCAATGCGATTGCCGCTCAGCGGTACGAACCTTCTATCGTCGGGGTGCATTTATGGTGACTATCTGCGGCAACGAAAGAGACTGCGCCAATCAGTAGCCAGGATTTTGTCCCAGCTTCGGATTGAGAAACGTTTCGATCTGTGGCACCGGAAGTAGTACACGGTATTCATCCGGCGTCATATTTGCATTTGCGGGATCGGCAGCGGTGTATTTCGCTTTGAAAGCAACCATTGTACTGATCGCTTTACCCCAGCGGATCAGGTCATGCCAGCGGTGGCCTTCGTAGCACAGCTCCACACGGCGTTCCTGCTCGATCGCCAATTGTGTTTCTTCGGCGGTAAGGGCCTTTTTAGGGGCAAGCCCGGCACGTGTGCGAACGACATTGATCTGCTCGATCGCCAATGCTGTTTTGCCATTGTTATT
>CAMLNK010000048.1 GCA_946481035.1 uncultured Dyadobacter sp.
CGTGAGCGACTTCGGTCCGCGGATCTGCAACGAGCTTCCACCGGCCGCGGAAGTAGCCTGGTTTGCATTGAAACCCGCCACGGTGCCCGTGAGCATATCGGTGAGCTGGGTCATCGGCTGGTTTTTGAATGTCTTCGAATCAATGCGGACCACGGCACCGGTGAGATCGCTCTTCTTCATCGTACCGTAGCCTACCACCACCAGTTCATCAAGCGCATTGGTACTTGGTTGCAAGGCAATTTCAATAACCGAATGGCTGCCTACGGCCATTTCCTTCGTCAGATAACCTACATAACTGAATGTCAGCACATCCGTTGTGCCCGCCTGCACGGCGTACCGGCCATCGGCATCGGTGGTAGTGCCCCGCTGCGTACCTTTCACGACCACGGTCACGCCGGGCAGGCCTTGTTTGCTCAAACTGTCGGTGATCACGCCGGTAACATCCCTGAGACTTTGCCCGTGCAGCCACAACGGCCCGAGGCATGCAAACAGGACGAGAATACGGGCCCATAAATGGGTGGGTAATTTTACATGCATAAGATTATGGTTAGGAAATGAAAAATGAATTTTCCGAGGGTAGCAAGCCAGAATCCGGACACAACGAACCGTGCTTCGCAATGCGGCTGCGAAGTCACTAATGATGCGTTTTCCGCATCCTGCAATATTTAATTTTGGCTTATAACAATGTTACAAGGATTTTAATAGGTATCCATGGGAATCAGCGGAAATAGTAGCGATAACGTTCTCGAAGGGTTGGCGACCGGCTGACCGCTGATGGCCTGCGGCCGACCATGGACCATCGCCTGCAACTTATGAAGAAAGAATTTTTAAATACAAAATAAACATGGTCTATGGTCCGCGGTCCATGGTCGGCCGCAGGCCATCGCCGTCGGCGGTCAGCGGTCAGCGGTCAGCCGTCGGAAATACGTACCTCACAAAGCCAGCCGAAGCCGTGTCTGCTACGCTCCCGTCCGGCTTCCGGTAAATGAGGTACGCCTGTATTTCCGGGTGGCGATTTAGTATTTCAAACGCCTCGTCGATGCCTGCGGCGAGTAGCGCGTTGTCGAATCCGTCGGCGGTGATCGCGTCGGGCGCCACTACGGTCGCGCTGATGATCTCGCGCTGCACGGGGAAGCCCGTTTTGGGGTCGATGATGTGGGAAAGTCGTACACCGCCCGATTCCCTGAACTTACGGTAGCTGCCCGAGGTGGTTACGGCGCCATTGCCGATGCTGATCACTTCGCGGATCGCCGGAGCGTCGAACTCTGTGGCCGAAGGGGTTTCAATGCCGATTTTCATAGGCTCATTACCAGGCAGTTTCCGGCCCTTTGTACGGATCTCCCCTCCTATTTCGACCATGTAGTTGCCAATCCCGTGCGCTTCCAGAAACCTCGCAATCACATCCACCGAATAGCCTTGCGCGATGCCGTTCACATCTATTTGCACGCAGGGAACCACTTTTAAGAGCTTACGGTGCTCAATCTTCAACTTATCCGATCCCACACACGGGAGTAACTGCCGGATCGCCGCGCTATCGGGCAATGTATCGGCGTTTTTAACCCCGAATCCCCACGCACGCACGAGCGGGTACACGGTCATGTCGAAAAGCCCGCCGGTTTCCCGGTAAGTCTGTAACGACTTTTCAACCACCTGCGCCAGGTGGCTGTCCATTTCAATGCCTTTTTGCGATGCATTGAACCGGCTGATCAGCGAGCCGGGCTGGTAAATGGAAAGCGATGCGTCGAGGCTTTTGAAAATGCTGTCTACCTGTGTCTTGTTTACCGGTTCGCTATCGGCATAGTACGTAATGGCATAGGTGGTCCCCTGCGCCTGTCCGGTGATCCGGTAGGTTTCAGGGGTTTGGGGCGGGTGCAACGCGCTTATGACAATGCAGATTACGCCCAGGATGATCCTTTGCCACGGCCGCTTCATCAGGCCGAATATTCGGGTTTCCAGTATTGCACTTTTTCCGTATCGGCTGCGGCATTGCCCATATGAATGGCGATGGAGCCGTCACGGCCGGTTTCTACATTGGAAATCGGCTCCTTTTTGTTCCTCACACATTCCGCGAAGTCTTTCAATGCGAATACGGTCGGTTCCAGCTCCGCTTCACCGGGCTTGCCGAACTTCACTTCCACGCCTCTGCCCTGGGTGGTAACCGCTATGGTAGCGCCGGTTACGCCATCGACGACGCCTTTTGCATTGTTGGTAATTTCCGGGTAAATGAGTGCCTTGTCGCGCAGGATCTCGACGGTTGCCTTATCGCCGAGAATGCGGATGCTGTAACCATTATACGCATTGGAAAGTACCGAGGTGACGCTCGCCTTCACGCCATTGGGGTAGTCATATACCGTTCGGATGTTGTCGTAGGTATCCCTGCCGTCCTTCCAGTAATTGATACCGCCCAGGCCAACCACTTTTACGGGCCGGCTGTCGGTCAGGTAATTGACGACGTCGATCTCGTGCGCGCAAAGCTCCGAGAGCGGGCCGCCGCAATATTCGCGGTACATGCGCCAGTTGATCGCCCGCTCCATTTTCGGGTCTTTCACGGGAAAGCGCCAGTTGGAATTGCGGTTGTACTGGCATTCGAAATGCGTGATCTTTCCCAGCCAGTTTTCCTCCATAATCTCCTTCACGCGGTGGTAAAGGCCATAGTAGCGGTATTGGTAGCCGATCTGAAATACAAGCCCCGAAGCTTTTACCTTTTTCACCAGGTCGATCGACTGAGGAATGTCATAAGTCATCGATTTTTCGAGGTAAATGTGCTTTCCGGCTTGCAATGCGGCGACGGCCATCGGGTAGTGCAGGTAAAGCGGTGTGGCGATCACCACGGCGTCGAGGGATTTATCGTCGAGCAACTTGCGGTAATCGGTGTAGCCTTTGGCATTTTTGGCGGCGAGGCTCAGGCCTTTTTGCAGGTTTTCGGGGATGATGTCGCAGCAGGCAGCAAGCTCATAATCGGGCATTTCACGGATAAGCGTCGCCAGGCCGGCCCCCCGCGAACCGGTACCGATAATGCCCAGGCGGATCTTGTCGGCCGGACGTACGGCTTTGCCCGGTACGGGTGTAAAAGCGGTTGAAAGCCCGGCTCCGGCTATGGCGGCAAGACCGGTTGCGATGAAATCTCTTCTGGATGTTGATTGGGTCATGGGTGGGAATGGTTTGAGTGGGCAGGTTCAGTCAGGGGTGGTCAGATGTGGTCAGGTGTAGTCAGGTGTAGTCAGGGGTAGTCAGGTCTGGTTAAGTGTGGTCAGGAATGGTCAGGAATGGTCAGGAATGGTAAATGATATGATTTGGATTTACGGGCACGTGCCCGTAAATGTAGGGATTTTTTAATCCGATCTAAATGAAATGGTTGGATAAAAAGTTTGGGACATAAAAAAGTCCCGGTAGTGTGTTTACCGGGACTCGACCTGCGGGCGGCTCAGGGCCTCACAAAGCGAAGCCCCGCCGTTATCCCCACCCGGTACGGCTGATAGTAGAACGGGTTTGCGATACCTTTGACCTTCACCGGGCTGAACTCGGCGTAAGGTCCAATGCTGAATGCCGTACCGCGGCTTACGGCGAATTGTTTTCCCAATCCCAGGCTGATCCACCCGAGGCTTTGGCTGCTGTTCAAATCATGTGAATATTCTGCTCCGAATGCTGCGAAAAATCTGCTGACCGGCGAATGTCCCCAGCGCAGCTGCCGCGTAATCCCAATGCCGAGCATCGAAAATTTCCGGTTCTCTTCCATCCTGTCGCCCTGGCGTACGGTGTGGTATTGTCCCTGGCCGTCGGGCGTGACGAGGTAGTTGTCGTTGGCTATTTCGTAAGAATAGGTTTGCCGGAAATTGCTGAAATGCAATTGCAGCTGAATGCCGTTCCGCTCCACCCCTCCGCTGAACTTGTGGCCCATCGACCTTGCGGTAAACAGTGAGGGGAAGTTAAAATTCTGAAAATCCTTCGCTGCCGACGATGGTACGGTCAATATCTGGTACGAATGCAATGCCGACGCATTGAAAAGCCAGGCGACCCGCGCCGGGTTGGTCACGATCACTTTTGCCGGCTTGTATGCAGGTGCAACCACGCCGCGCAAATGCAACGGAATTTGTGCTTCCTTCAATGGCATGATTGCCAGTTCTTCCAACGGCACTATATTAAGTGCGGCCGAGTCGATATGTACAGGCATTTCTTCGGCCAATGCGGCTTCCATTTCACCGGAAACCGAACCGGGCGCTGCGGGCATCCTCTCATTAGCCCTGTTTGAAACGTCAGCTGTCGCCGCCGTCAGGTCAGTATTTGCGGGCGGTAACCCATTATACCGGCTTACAGTGGCGCCCGGGACGTTGCCGGAATGCCCGCGATGCACTTTCGCTGCCGGTTTGCTACCCGGGTCTTTCACAAAAACACTTTCAACTATCCTTTCCGGCCGCACGGCAGGCGCGTTCCGGATCGTTTTCAGCGACAGCGGCTTGGGTAAATAGCCGGATGCTTTGGCAATGGCGCGGCCAGCCGGTTCTCCCGGGTTAGCGCTGCCCGGCGCCGCTTCCTTCGCTGCAAGTGCCGGAGCTTTCTCCGAAACTGCGAACGACGCGTTGCGCTCTCCGGTGTAGCGGCTGAGCAGGATACCGGAGACCGAAAGCAGTACCAGCGCGCCGGTGAACCACCAATATCTTCCCGTGCGTGCAGGCTTCACGCGTGCACGTATACGATCGAGCGCTGCCGGGTTGGGCTGTTCTTCATAGTCATCAAACTTGCGTTTGAGGACGTCGCGCAGCGCATCGTTCAATTTGTCCTCAGAAGTTTTCATGATGTACTATTCCTTTTAGTTCCAATTTTTTCATTAGCAGGTTACGTCCTCTCATGAACTGCGACCGGGCCGTGGCATCCGACATGGACAACATTTCACCAATTTCGGTGTGTGTATAGCCGTCGATAAGGTGCAGGTTGATTACCGTACGGTATTTATCGGGTAATTCGTTGATGAGGTCCACCAGGTCGCGGACGTTCATCTGGTCGATCATCCGCACGTAATCATCCGATTCCACCTGCCATTCCACGCCATCGAGCGAGCTGTGAAGCTCCTGCTGCCGGGTGGTCCGGTTGTAATAATTGATAGCCGTCCGGATCACGGTCACTTTCACCCATCCGTCCGCGGCTTCGGGTTCTTTCAAATCGTTGATACTGTTGAAAATCCTTACGAAAGCATCCTGAAAAATATCATCCGCCTCGGCAACCGTCCGCGCGTAACGGCGGCAAATACCCGTCATCCGGGCTTTGTAACGTTCGTAAAATACGGTTTGCGCCCTCGGGTCCTGCTTCTGGCAGGCTTTCACGAGGCTGGTGAGGCTGTCGTATTTGCTGGAACGAAAAAATTTCATGAGGGAACGTTGGGTTCAGGAAAGAAAAGCAAACCTGTAAGTAACTTAAACTTAATTAAATACTATTTTTTAATATAATGTCACAGCATATTTTTTATTGAGCACATTGAAATCCTTGTCGAAATACAGCTCACACCGGGAAAATGCCCCGACCGTCACGACGATATAATAGCTATCGAGCCCGTTCACATAGCTTCTCAGCTTCTTTTCATACTGGTAACCGGCCAATTCCGGCTGACTATCGAGGTATTGTTCTATCTCTGCGGGCACGGGTTGCATATTGGAATACAGCACAGGCGCGCCGGGTTGCGTGAACAGGTTGCTCATCCATCTCAATTTCCCCTTATCATCGAAAAACAGGGATAGCTGATCGTTCATGCCGCCTTCGTTCAATTTGCCCATTACATAATAGCGCCGGGAGCCATCGAGCCTCACCCAGGTGTAACCCACCACGAAGGTCGCTTTGGGAAATGTCTTGATGGTATCCTTCACGAACGCGGGCAGGTCGGCGATATCGTAGGTCGTGATCCTGTACACCGATTCATCGAACGCCGCATAACTATTGACGTTTGGAAACACGCCTGCCCACTCGAAGGAATAGTTTTCATTTTTGAAATTGTAAATCAGCTTGTTTTTGGCCGTCGTCGCGAAATAGGCCGTGGTGTAGGCCGATAACGTCCCGTCCCCGAAAGCGGTCTTCTGCAATGATTCCTGTAAAGCTGCGGGCACTCCGTCGGACATGATCCTGAAAGTTTCCCACATTTTACCGTGGTCCACCAGCGATGAATATTGTATTGCTTCCGATTTCAGCTTTACTTCCCATATTTTGTCTTCCAGTATCGGCTTAAAAACGAGCTCCTCTCCTTTCGGGAACTTCGCTTTAACCACGTTCACAACAGTCTCCGGAATCTGTGTTCCGGGATCCACCGGACGCAGGTCTTTCAGGTCGTTGCAACCTGCAAGCGCGAGTGCGGCGATGAATATCAATGCCAGGGCTTTCATAAAATACATTAATAACAATCAGTCAATCAGGGATATACAAAATACTTCGCGCTAACCTGCTGACCCGGTTCGCGGTAGTACTGATACATAGGCTTCATCGTAATGATATAGGTAACCTTGCCCAGTTTCGGGTCGTCGTCGTCATAAATGAACCGCATACTCGGTTTGACGACCGCCGCTTTGGCCTGTTCCGCCGACATTTTCACATTGAAACTCGCCGGATCGAGGTAACCCTTCTTGCCCGGGACGATCATCGGGAAGTAGCTCGTCGTTCCTCGCGTCTCAACGCCCAGCGTACCTTTTTCCTCGTTCCATGTGACGCTCATTTGCGTGGGCAGAAAAATGCGGATATTTAAGCTGAATGTCAATGCATTGCCCGGTATTTCGGTATTCGGGATAGGGCTTCCGCCGCCATGGAACATAATGGCCCCCTCGCCTTTCTCGATATAGAAGTTCAGGAATGCGGCATTGGCAAAAAGCCGGAGCAACGTGTCCTCCTTGAACATATCCACCGAATCCTTACCCGCAAAACGCCAGGCGTCGGTAATGTAAAACGAACTCCTTGAAAGCCAGGCCGAAACGGTATCGCGGTCGAGCCGCACCGGTTCCGGTTTGGGATCGGGCTGATCATCATTATCCCTGCCGCATCCCGCCAGTACCACAACACACAGAAATGCAAATATGAGCAGCTTTTTCATGATACTTTCCATTTCAGAATACGGCGAACTCTGCGAACGATTGCTGGTATGGTTCACGGTAATACTCGTACATGGGTTTCAGCGTAATCTTATATTTGACTTTACCCAGCTTCGGATCGTCGTCTTCGTAAATAAAAACCGCGCGGGACTTCACTTTCGCAGCTTTCACCTCTTCCAACGTCCGGTTATACACGAACGACGCCGTTTCAAGGTATGCTTTTTTGCCGGGAATAATCATCGGGAAGTAGTCAGTCGTCCTATCACTCTCCACCCTCAGGGTACCTTTTTCCTCCTCCCAATAGACACGCAGCCCGGTAGGCTTTTCGACCCGTACTCCAAGACCAAATGTCTTCACACCGCCCGGAAAAGAGGTGTTCGGAAACTCCCTGCCACTCCAAAAATCGATATACCCCTCATCGATATGGAACGACAAAAAAGCAGCATCCCGGTATTTTACCAAATTGGTATCCAGTTTGAGCAAATCCACCGAATCCTTGCCGATAAACCGGTAAGCTTCCGCCACGTATTGCGGCCGGTAGAATGCATATTTGACCGAGTCGCGATTGAGTTTAACAGGCTCGGGCTCGGGCGTAGGCATGGGGTCGTCTTTTGAACAACTGAGCTGCCACGCGGCGAGCATCACGAGGCAAATAATGGATACGAATCTTTTCATGACGGTTTCTGATTGATGAGCGGATGTCCGCACTTTTCACTTTCAATACGAGAGACACGGTTGCACATTTCCAGCGTGGCGACTTTGAAAGATTTTTTTCAGTTTTTTAAACAAAAAAGCATTGCGACGAGGATCACAATGCTTTAAAACCATAGAGAGGCATGCTATTTTTCGGGGTAGTAAACCCGTACGTCGGGGTGCATGGTGTAAAACCGCCATTGCTTGCCGTCGAATACGGGAAAGCCGCTGGAAGCATCGTCACCTGTGATCGGGTTGCCTTCGTATTTCTTCCAATGGATGAGGTCGCTGGAAACGGCCACGTTCATCGTCCACTCGCGCCAGTCTTTGAACGCCGAGGCGTGGTAATAGGCGTAGTAAAGGCCCTTGTACCGGATAATCTTGTTGAATGCGACCGCAAATGCATCGTATTTTTCCGGACCGGCATTCAGCACCGGCTCGTCCTGCACGTTCGTCCAGATTTTAAGGTCCTTGCTGGTAGCGAGCCACACGGCGGCGTCGTTCCGTTCATAGAAGAGGTACCAAATGCCTTTTTCTTTCCAGATCGCGGGCGTGCCGTAGGGTCCTTTACTGATAGGCGAGCCGTTTCGGAGGCGGATATCGATCGCGCCCTGGTCTTTCCAGAGAATGCGATCGGTGGAAGTGAGCAAATGCGCGATGTCGTCTTTGCTTTCGGCGAACATATAATAGGTGTTCCCTTCTTTCAGCACGCTCATATCTTCGACCCACAATGAAGTGTGAATAGGGTTTTTAGCGTAGCGCGTCCATTTCAAACCGTCGTCGGACGTGGCCAGCCCGAGGTATTTCATGCTGTCGCCGGTGGCTTTAGTGTAGCCGGTGTACCACATGTAGTATTTGCCGCCCTTGCGCAGGATGTAGCCTCGCTCGCGGATCTTCTCGTCCCAGGTCTTCGGGTCGCCGGTACCTTTGAAGAGCGGATTACCGGAATAAGCCTTGAATTTGACAATTTCGGCCGGGAATTCGGCGCTATGCTGAAACGCGAGCAACAGCGAAGCAGCTGCGAAAACCAGCGATGCGAAAAGACGGATGCGTTTCATTGTCAGGGTGGTCAGGTATTGTAAGGTATTGTCAAGTATCGTCAGGTATTGTCACGTATTGTCAGGTATTGTCAGGTATTGTCAGACGTGGTCACGCATTAATTCCTCCAAGGCGGCGCATTCAATCATTCAATCATTCACTCATTCACTCATTCAATCATTCAATCATTGCTAACGGCGTTCGATGATGCGGTTGATCTTTCCGTTTTGTTTAATTAAATCAAATGCGTCGTACAGCTCACCGGTGGCAGTGTAGGTATCAAATGAAAGCTTGGCGCCTTCCACATTTACTACGTGAAAAAGCTGCGTATAAATGCCCGAGCGGTCCATCCAGGCGGCCCGGTCGACGTTCGAGTCGGTCATTTTCGGCCCGCTGACGGACACGACATACATCGTTCCCGATTGCGTGCCTTTTTCTGCCATCGGAATATTGACCATGCCGCGGGCGTAGGTATGATCGTGCCCTTGCAGCACGAGGTCGACCTTGTATTGGTCGAACAACGGCTTGAAAGTCTCGCGCATTCGTTTGTTATCGCGGGTGGTTTTGGGGGAGAAAATCGGGTGGTGAAAAGTAATAACCGTCCATTTATTAGGATTGTTCTTCAAAATGCCTTCCAGCCACTCCTTCTGCACCTGCGTCCATTTCTCCGAAACATCTACCTGATCCGAGTTTAACGAAATAAACCTTACGCCCTGGATATCTGAATAGTAGCAGGTCTCTTCCAATCCTTTCGGGCCGTTCTCGGGCAAGGTAAACTGCGGTCGCCAGAATACGGAAGTAGTATTAATGCCCTTGGACGTTTCGAAATGGTCGTGGTTGCCGGGCGTGGGAAATGAAGGGATCATAGCATGGATAAAGCCGCCGCCGCGGAACCAGTCGCCCCATTCCACGTCGCGGTTGGCTTTGTTGATCAGGTCGCCCGCGTAGATGGCCAGGCGCGCGTCGGGCGCCCTCGCATACGCCTCACGGGCCACGCGCGACCATAACGAGGATATATTCACCTGAACATCACCATAATAGATAAACGACAGCTTCTGTTCACGCGTGCCGGCGGTCGTGAAATGAATCCATTCACTCCAACCTTGCTCCCCACCTACCCGATAGGCATATTTGGTGCCGGGTTGCAGGTTTTCGAAGGTTATTGAATGGTAATTGGCCGCCGGAGTATCTTCCCAAACGAGCTTTTGCGTACTCGCTTTCAGCTTTCTCGCCTTGGAAACAAACCGGGGATCGGCCTCTGCCACTGCAATTTCGGCGAAACTTTCCGGAACCGCGCCGGAAGTCCGCCAATTGACCGCCATCGATGTCGACGGATCGGCCGTAACGTTGAGTACAATGCGATCAGGCTCGGTTGTAGGGGCATAACGTTCCGCATTTTGCGCCGAAACAGCCAATGCCCACAACGTTATTGTGCCCGTTGCAACAATTTTTGAAATTCTGTTTTTCAAATACATACTAAAAAACGGCCGGAGCCGAACGATTACCAGGGCGAATGTGCCTTTCGGATGTTACCACTTTATACTGGTTTTCCTGTCGGAAATACTACCCGAAAAGAATAATATCATCGCACATCAACAATCGGACGTTACAATCGGCAAATCGCATTCCCGGCAATCCTAGCGTTCCCATTCGAACCGTGCCTTGATCTGCACGCGGTCGCCCACTCCGATATTGGCGATCCAGACGTCCGCCCCATCGGCAGGGATGCTGCTCCATTTACCTATCGGTTTTAATGCATTATCAGAAACCGATTTCAGTATGCCCAGCGGTTCAAACTTCTCGTTCAATGCGTTCGCACCTGTGTACAGCGGTGCGAACGGAAGATTGGTGTCCGTTACCAGAGAATCGGCCGAATTCCGGACCGTATGCACTTTCCCGACGAGCAGGTCGTCGTCGGTTTCGAGTATCAGTACGTTTCCGTTGATGCTTGCCGATTTAATGGGATGCTCGGTCTTGCGGAGCGCATTTGTGAAATGGGCGATCCTGCCCGCTTCGATACGCCCGAACTTGCTGCCCTCCAATGCGACCGACACGCGGCGGCTTTTCGCATCCACGCTGGTTACGATGCCAGATATTGTTGTGGCCCGGAATGTTCTGTTTTTCACTTTCAAATAGCTTCCGTCGCTAAAAAACACCCGCTCCGGCGCGCCGCTGCGATCAAAACCGACGACTGCGGCATGCGCATCCGTTTCGATCTGATAACCCGCGATAATCTTCTGTGCATGGGTGGTATCGCTGATCACCACGTCGGT
>CAMLNK010000049.1 GCA_946481035.1 uncultured Dyadobacter sp.
CGCACCACCGCGCAGGCCTATGAATGGCAGGTATTCCCCTTTGCGGGCCTGGATTTCGTTTTGGGAAATCGCAATCTCCTGCATGGTGATATTCAGTTCCTGGTTATTCTTGAATGCCGTGTCGATCAGCGCATTCAGGTTGGGATCCGTGAAAAACGTTTTCCAGCTAACCTTACCAGTGTTGGTGGAGTCCTGCGAGCCGTTGAAGCTCACAGGTACCACTTTGTTTTCTGTTCTCTGGGTCAGCACCGGGATGTTACAGGCCTGGTAGGTCAGCCCGATGAACGCAATGCCGGCCCAGTTCAATATTCTCTTATTTCGCATGTTCGTCTTTATCTTCTGAAGTTGGGAAAGCGTCAATGGCGTGAACGAATCCTTCGGACAGTGAGCTGTCTTCTTCGTCGCGGATCAGTTTTCTGCCGTCGGCCATTTTAGCGAATATGTAGTACAAGCCCGGGATGATAATGACCCCGAAAACGGTACCGAACAGCATCCCACCCATTGCGGAGGAACCGATCGTGCGGTTACCGATCGCACCGGCGCCGGTAGCCATGATCAACGGGATCAGACCGGCCACGAATGCGAACGAGGTCATCAGGATCGGACGGAAACGTACTCTTGCACCTTCGATCGCCGCGGCAAGGATAGTGGCTCCCTCGGCGCGCTTCTGCACCGCGAATTCCACGATCAACACGGCGTTTTTACCCAACAGACCCACCAGCATGATCAGGCCGATCTGCGCATAAATGTTGTTTTCGAGGCCCATCAGTTTCAGCATGAGGAACGATCCGAACACCCCGACCGGCAGCGAGAACACTACCGCGAGCGGAATGATGAAGCTTTCGTATTGCGCCGCCAGTACGAGGTATACGAACGCCAATACGATCATGAATACCACCACCGATTCGTTTCCGCGGATTGATTCGTCGTAGGAAAGCCCTTCGAATGCGATATCGTAACCTTTCGGAAGTGTTTTCGCAGCCACTTCGCGGATCGCCGCGATCGCTTCCGCCGTGGTGTAGCCTTTGGCAGGAAGCCCCTGGATCGCAGCCGAGTTATACAGGTTGAAACGCGTGATCTCGTTAGGTCCCTGTCCTTTTTTCAGCTTCATGAATGCCGAGTAAGGCACCATTTCACCCGCTTCGTTTTTAACAAAAAGATTCAAAAGATCGGAAGGGAGCCTCCTGTACTTTGGATCGGACTGTACGTATACTTTGAAGAACTGGTTGAACTTGATGAAACCCTGTTCGTAAGTACTACCGATCATGATGTTGAGGTTATCCATCGCTTTTCCGATCGAAACGCCTTTCTGCATCGCCAGTTTGTTGTCGATTTCAAGCTCGTACTGCGGATAGTTGGCCGCGAAGAAGGTAAACAAGCCGGTCAGCTCTTTGCGTTTACCCAGATCTTCAAGGAATTTCTTGTTGATCTTGTCAAACTCGGCGTAATCGGTGTCGGTGTTTTTATCCAAAAGACGCATTGAGAAACCGCCGGATGTACCGAAGCCCGGGATGGCTGGTGGTTCGAAGAATTCGACCGTCGCACCGAGGCCTTTGGAAGCGTGTTCGAGTTCTTCCATGATCTCTTTCACATTCTGCTCACGTTCGTGCCAAGGTTTAAGGTTGATCAAACACGTACCCGCATTCGAACCGCGGCCTTCCGTCATGATTTCGTAACCTGCCAGTGATGATACCGATTCGATACCTTCCACTTCTTCGCAAATCTTTTGCAGGCGACGCGATACTTCGTTTGTCTTTTCAAGGGTAGACCCCGGAGGTGTCTGGATGATCGCGTAAATCGTACTCTGGTCTTCGTTAGGGATAAAACCTGCGGGTACGATCGAGTTCGCATAGTAAATACCGAAACAGAACAGGCCGAGGACAAGGAATGTCACCAAACGACGCGCCACAATCCTGTTCAGCAATGCAACGTACCGACCGGTGAGCTTTTCAAAGCCGCGGTTGAATGCGTCGATCCCTTTGTCCATAATCGATTTCTTTCTCGGATGGCCGTGGTGGCTCTTCAAAAGCATCGCACACAATACGGGGGTAAGCGTCAAGGCGATCAATGCCGAGATGACGATGGAGCTGGCCATGGTGATAGAGAACTGGCGGTAGAATGTTCCCACAGGGCCCGACATGAAGGAAATCGGAACAAATACCGACACCATGACCGCCGTGATCGCGATAATCGCGCCGCTGATCTCGGAAAGTACCTTTTTCACCGCATTGTAAGGCGATATGCCCGGTTCTTCCTCAAACTTGGCGTGGACCGCCTCGACGACGACAATCGCGTCATCGACCACAATACCGATCGCCAATACCAATGCAAAGAGGGTGATCAGGTTAATGGATAGCCCGAAGCCCTGTATCACGAAGAATGCCCCGACCAATGATACCGGAACCGCGAGGATCGGGATCAGGGTTGAGCGCCAGTCGCCCAGGAAGAGGAACACCACCAATGCCACGAGGATAAATGCATCGCGAAGCGTGTCGATTACCTGCTCGATAGACGCGTCGAGGAACTGGGAAACGTCATAGCTGATCTTGTAGTCGATGCCGGGAGGGAAGGAGGCCTTCATTACATCGAGCTTTTTCTTCACTTCCTCGATTACGTCGCTCGCGTTACTACCATAGTTCTGGCGCAAAACGATCGCCGCGGATGCCTTGCCGTCGAGGTTGGAGTAAATATCGAAGAATTCACTTCCCAGCTCCACTTTCGCGATATCTTTCAAATGGATGCTTTCACCTTCCTTGTTGGCGCGGATGATGATGTCTTCGTACTCTTTCGGTTCGCTGTACCGTCCTTTGTAAGTCAATACGTATTCGAGCGATTGCGCAGCGATACCGGAGCTTTGTCCGATACGGCCCGGGCGACCGATGATACTCTGCTCGGCCAGCGATTTCATTACTTCTTCTACCGAAATGCTGTACGCACGCATGCGTTCGGGGTTGAGCCATACGCGCATCGCGTACCGGCGGCTACCCAGGATCTGCGCCCGCGCTACCCCCTTGGTCCGCTGGATCTCAGGGATCATTTTCACGGTAGCGTAGTTGAAGAGGAATTTCTCGTCAATGGTCTTCGATTTCGAGTACAGGTTGACGTACATCAACATACTCGGCTGGATAGGCGTGATAATTACCCCTTCACGCTGAACGAGTTCAGGCAGGAGCGGCATTACCTGGTCAACCCTCGTTTTTACCCTGATCACCGCATCGTTCGGGTCGGTACCCGGCTCGAAGATAATCCTGAGAGTCGCTTCACCGGCACTGGTGGCGTCGGTAGCGATATAACGCATGTCCTGAACACCGTTAATCGCCTGTTCCAGCGTAATGAGCGTGGATTTCACCAATACGTCGGCACTCGATCCGGGGTAGGCGATGAAAATGTTAACAGTGGTAGGAGCAATGTCCGGAAACTGCGAAATGGGCAGTTTCTTGATAGCCAGTATACCTATAAAGACTATCATGACCGATATCACAATCGCGAATACAGGTCGTCGTATGAATTGATTAAACATATCTTTTGCTTTCGGACCTGATTATTCCGCGTACAGGCTTAGGTGAGAGATAACCGAATCGGGCTTCTGGAACTTGTAGCTGATCTTCTGGTTTTCGCGTACCTGGCGCAAGCCTTCCAGCAGTATTTTGTCGTCCTTTTGAAGACCGTGTGAAACCGCGAAAATGTGCGGCAGTTCGGCACCGATCGTGATCTCGCGTGACTGGACTTTGCCATCCTTGTCGATCACGTAGCAGTATTTCTTTTCCAAAACTTCGAAAGTTGCTTTTTGCGGGATCAGCAGGGCGTTTTTCAACGGCACGCTGATTTGCACGTTGCCGGTTTCGCCGTGGCGAAGCAAGCCTTTGGGGTTCGGGAACGTCGCCCGGAATGCGATGTTACCTGTTTCGTTGTTGAAATCGGCCTCGATGGTCTTCACTGCTCCGGTATGCTCGAAGATCTTTTCGTTGGCCATTTTGAGCTTCACTTTGAGGAGGTTACCGCTTTCTTCGCCTGATTTGTAATCGAGGTATTCAGCTTCCGGCACGTTGAAGTAGACCCACATTTCGCTGTTATCGGAAAGGGTGGTGAGCAGGTCGCCTTCATCTACAAGGCTTCCGAGCCGTACCTGGAAATGGTCCATAATACCATTGAATGGGGCGCGGATTTCCGTAAAACCGAGGTGCGTCGACGCCAGGCCCAGTTCCGCTTTGGCTTTATCGAGTTTCGCTTTGGCCAATGCGAGTTCGTTTTTGGAAACTACATTGCTGTCGGCCAGCGCCTTGGTGTTTTTGTATTCGATCTCCGCAAAATTGGCTTCCGCCTGTGCTTTTTGCTGCTCAGCCTGGTACACCAGCGGCATGATCTGGAACATCAGCTGCCCCTTTTTTACCAGCTGACCTTCATCCACATATATTTTCTGCAAATAACCTCTCTCCAACGCACGCAGCTCGATATGGCTGATAGCCCGGATCTGGCTCACGTACTCTTTTGTGATGGTGGTGTCTTTTTGTAAGGGGCTTGTTACTTGATAGTTAACCGCTTCTTCTTTTTCTTCTTCGTGTTTGGATGTACAGCCTGTCTGATACAACAATGCACCCAAGCTCACGAGCATGAGAATTCTTTTCATGATGTTTTTTGGAGTTAGCAAAATGGAATTTTTTGATAGTTACTGTTCGTATGGGTGTGCCTGACGGCACGCAACAAGTAGCCGTGAGCTACCGGGGATTGGCGCCACGACGACCGGATTAGCAGGCCGTAGCAGTAGCCTGCCGCTGAGCGGGATCAAATTCTGAGTACGCGGAGCCTCAGATATCGGTGAGAGGAATAGAATGAGCCGGCATGTGGTAAAGGCCGGGTTTTAGCGATGTGGGAAAAGGGAAAGAACTGGCGCGAAGCAAAAGCGGCAGCGGGCATGCTGCCTGCGCGTGGTGATTTTTTAAGCGAGAACGACTCGGTAGAATCTTCTTCTTTCTCTTCGGAAATCGTCCTGACAAACTCGGCGAATTTCCGGGCGGCATCCGGCAGGCGGAAGGCGGGATCGTTGTCGTCGAAAGCCTGTACAAAATTCGGATGCTCCGATTTAGCGAGAATTTGAATGGGAGAATTGCATGGCCGGCGTTCCTGCGAACCCGCATACATATTGCTGTATCCGTCCACCAGGAGAATGCACAGGGGTAGGAGGTATTTCAGCAATTCTTTGATCATCTTAACGGGTCGCTATTGAGTCTTTTGTATAATTTGAAGCGGTGCCGAAGCCGCCTTAATGGGTGTCGTTATGTCAAGTATTTGAAAATGAGTATGTATTTGAGCGCTCGTTGACCTGCGCGGGGTTTGTAAATTGTTCTTTTCGTAGGTGTGTGCCTCTTATACGCATACAAAAACCGCACTTCATCCTTAACTCCATGTTAAAAGGATGTTAAAAAGGGATTAAAATCTTGGAAAGGTCATTGCGGATGATCCTGCGGCAGGGTCGGGGGAGTGTTTTGGATAAAAGATTCTTTTAATTGTTATAAAGTTGGGGAGGAAGGGAGGAAGGGAGGAAGGGAGGAAGAAAATTCCATCCTCCCTTTCCTCCATCCTCCATCCTCCTTCAACGCGCTTCTTCGGCATAATGCCGTCCGCGGTTGCGGTAGGCGTGGATGCCGCTGCTGATCAGAATAATGGCTGCAACTATCAATGCCGCATTTACGACCACGGGTGTGGTGCCCCAGTTGGCAACGGCAATGGCGATCAGCGCCCAGACACCCACCATCGACGATTCCCGCAGGTTGCGTGCCCATGTGAGGCCCAGGTACACGACACCCGCGAGGCAGATCATGAGCACCGTCCATGCTACCGGCGAGAGGCCGAAGCCATTCCAGCCGATTTTGGTGAAGTAAGCGGCCGCATTTGCGATGAGCGCTACGGTAATCCAGCCAAAATAAATGGCGAACGGCCACCACGTGAGGGCGATTTTTTTGATGGAGATTAAATCCATTTCCATGCGGGTGCGGACGATGATCAGCCACAGCGAGGTAAGCAGAACCATCATAATGAATACCGAAAGGCCGGTGAAATCATAAAGCCACGCCAATACCCAGGCCGAGTTAGCGGCGCAGGAGAGCACAAACAGCCAGCCGATCCGGCCCACCACGTCCGGTATTTCGCGCTTGCCGGAAATGCCGCGTGCCTGGTAAATCACAAATGCGGCGAGCAGCAGGTAAATGAGCCCCCAGATGGAAAATGCGTAACCCGAGGGCGTGAAGAAGTTTTCGTACCTGGCCGAGATGCTGGCCATGGTACTGTTGTTGAAAATGCCGGTGTTGGAAAGGTAATTGATCACCACGGTGACGATGAAAGCGATGATATTGGCTATTTGCAAGGTTCTTTTCATGATTGTTGATGTTTTTTATGAGCAAGAGCTTCATACCATCGCACCTCAAAAATTATACCTTGCACAAACAAAAAAGGACGTCGCACAACGGCAACGCCCTTTCCGATTGATTCTTATCTATCTTACAAACCTAAATGCGGTACTTTGGGAGCATGGAGGGGAGCTCAGAATGAATAGCGCAAACCCACCTGGATCTGGTAGGGGCTGCCGTTCAGGCTGGATACACCCGCTCCTTTATTAACGTTGTAAACAAACTCATTCTTCGTCTTGTCGAAGCTCTTGATCGTGTACAGGGTTTGCTTGCCCAGGTTGGTACCTACACCCCAGTCTTTGTTGAGCAGGTTGGCAAAGTTGAACACGTCGATCGAAGCTTCAATACCATGCGTTTTGTGGATCTTGAACTTCTTACCCAGACGAACATCAAACACGCCGTAAAAACCATTAACACCACCATTGCGCTCAGCCATTTTGCCTGTGTCTCTGCGGATGAAATCCTTGATACTTTGTTCCGCCTCAGGATTGTCGAGGATCGCTTTGAGGGCTGTGCGGATATATTCGGGCGTCGCCGGGCTGTTGTGATCGTAAACGTAAGGCAGGTCGTTGGAAGAAACGAAGTCGCCGTTCATGTTGCCGCTCACGGCCAGCGAGTAGCGGGTACCGCCGATACCCGAGTAGCGTACGCCGAGGGTAATGCCCCAGAAGCTTGGCGCTGTACCGTAAACCACAATTTTATTACGGAACTGGTTGTTGGCATAGCTCATGCGGCTCAGGTCGCGCGGATCGTCGATCACCATCTGGTCGAGGGTAGCGGTGTTGGCCACGTTACCGTTGTAGGACGTGTTATCCTTGGAGTCGTTCCAGGTGTAGGAAGCGGTGATTTGCCCGTCGGCAAAATACTTGAAAGTACCGTCGACTACCAATGCATACTGGTTCTTCTTGCCATCGCTTACGAGTTCGAGCACGCGGCCCACCTGTTTGGTGCGGCGGCTGTTGAGCCAGTTGGTAGCGCCATTGCTGCTGTTGATGCTCTCGGAAGGAACGTACACACCGCGATTCGCTTCGGCACCGATGCGGAAGAATGGTTCGTCGACCATGTTGCGGTCGATGTACATGTAGTTGTTGCGTGCCCACGATGCATAACCGCTGATACCGATCCGGAGGCGGTCGCTGAAAAAGTGGTTGTACGAGAAGTTGGTTTTATACACAACAGGAACCTTGGCGTCAGGGCTGTTGGTATTGATCGTGATCAGTCGTTCGATGCCCGGGATGTTAAACAATTCCGCACCCGGCGCCTTGCCTGGGTCCTGGCGGTAGAGCGGGAAGTTGGGCGAAGGAACGAGCGCTCCCTGGATTTCCACCGAAGCCACTTTGGAACCGTCGAACAGCATATTGTTCACCATTGAATAGGGGTTCAATGCCGATCCGAACACGCCTGCACCGAAGCGGATTACGTCTTTCGCCTGTTCATTCACGTCCCAGGTAAACTGCACGCGCGGCTGCAATTGAAGCGTGTTAATGCGGTTGTTGGTTTTGATGCCCAGCTCGTCGAATACCACCTGACTGAAATTCGCGCGGTTGAGGTACACCGTGTTGTCGAGGCGCAAACCGGCGGTCATATCCAGCCCAACACCCAGTTTGGTGTCCATTTGCGCGTACAAACCAGTACTTAGCGACTTCACTTTATTGCTCTGGTCTTCATTCAGATAAATTTCGCGGGCGTAGCGGTATGGTTTCAGGTTATTGAAATTATCAATCCCTGTGAAATAGAAACGACCGTTCATTTCGCTGCCATAACGCGAGTGCATAAGGTTGTACATCATGTCGATACCGAATGTGAAATTGATCTTTCCGGTATTGTAATACAGGTTGTCAACCGCCTGTATCACAGTTCCTTTAAACCACTCCGGGGAAAAACGCTGACCGCCGATCTGGATCGATGCAAGGTAATTGGCTGTTCCGGAAGTCGATTCCACGTTTTCGACGATCGCACGCGGGATACCCGCCGAAGGGAGTTCGGAGCTTGGAAGCACCTGCACGTCCTCGTAGAAATGCTGCACTTTCAGTTCGTTGATCGTACGAGGGTTCAATGTGGTGCGAAGGGAGGCCATGAGGCTGTTATCGAACTTCTTGCGGTCGATGTACGATTCGTAGAAGTTGATATTAGAGTTATCACCTTCCGAAAGGGCGTCGTTCTCGATCACCATGTTGTTGCGGATCGTGAGCAGGTTCCTGGCGTTCAGCTGCCAGTCGATACGGGCAAAAATAGCGTCGGTACCCTTGGCTTTGTCGAATGCGCCGTACTGAGGGTTATTGGAAACACCATATTTGTCACGTGCAATGCCCACGAAACGTTCCAGGGTCGCATTGGTAACCTTGTTGGCGGCCTCGTCGGCCGGGCTGAGGATATTGGCAATGTAAAGCGGGCGTGAATCGGCCTGATGGTCCCATGCCACAAAGAAATGCGCTTTGTCTTTGATGATCGGTCCGCCGAGTGAAAATCCGTACTGGTAGGTTGAAAACTCCTGTGTTCTCTTGTTACCGCGGAGGTCGTATTTGCTCGAAAGGGCATCGTTGCGCATAAATGTGAACGCGCTACCCGAAAGCTTGTTGGTACCCGACTTGGTCACGGTGCTGACCGTACCACCGCCCGCGCGGCCCATGGTCACATCGTACTCGTTGGTAACCACTTTAAATTCGCGGATCGCCTCCATCGAAATGGAGTAAGCGCCCGAAGTACCGCCGCCGGCAATGGTACCGCGCGAAGTCATCCCGTCGATCGTGTAGTTGGTCGAAGACGCCAGCTGGCCGCCGAGGCTACTACCGTTCGTTAACGGCGACAGGTCCATGAGTGACGAAAAGTTACGGCCGTTCACCGGAAGGCGGGCAATGTCGCGGGCGGTGACGGGCGTAGAAGCGCCCAACGAAACCACTGTATTTTTCAGGGAGTTAGCGACAACATCAATAGCCTTCAATTCGGCGGAAGCGGCTTCCAGTGTGAAGTTCAGGCGTAGCTGATCGCCCTGGTTCAATGCATAATCTGTCTTTTTCTGCTCACCGTAACCAATAAACGAAACGGTAATCGAGTAGGGCGAACCAAGCGGTAACTGCTTGATAATGTAGTTGCCATCGGCATCCGTGACCGTACCCGTGCTGAAACCGGTCGATTCGTTCTTGACAAACACCGTGGCGCCGACAATCGGCCCGGCTTGTCCTTCGGTGACTTTCCCGACAATGGATGCCTCATTCCCCTGTGCCCGCGTTTCGGGTCCCCAAAGCAGGAGGAATGCGCATAGTCCGAGACATGCAGTAATTAATTTCATCATTTTTCCTGTTCGTTTGATTATTGGTACTTGGTTCAAATGCTTTGTCAGGTGCCCAATCCAAGACTTTGGATGGAGTTTATGGAAATAGGCGGGGCTACAAGCGCAAATGCCGCTTGATCATTATACGTATAGAGAAGGAAAGGTTGACCGCTAAATCCGGCACAAATGTAGGTGGGCAATATTATCAGTCCGTTAAGGGCACATTACCCTTGGATTAACATTGCGAAAGAAAGTGAAAGTGTTTTTAATAAAAGTAAATTAAAATAAATAGCCTATTGCATGGCTATTTGAGGGGCAGGCGCTGTTTTTTGAGGTAGCAGCGAAATGCGCAGGTTTGCATGAAATATTCCCTCGTGGTTACGGAGAGCAAGGTTATGCTGCCCGGGATAGAGTAGATCGAGGCGGCGCTGTACGTTTTTGAGGCCTATGCCGCCATAATGGACAGCCTGTTGCACTGCAAGCGGCGAGGAGGTGTTTGAAACTTCAAATTCAAGTATGTCACAATGCGCACGCAGACGTATTTCTATCCGGTTTTCACGATCGCTGTCTTTCGAAACATGTTTGAAAGCATTTTCAACAAAAGTCATCAGGATAAACGGCGCAATGCCGGTGTCGGGCGGGAGTTCTTCCGAAATGTCGGTGGTGACACTGACGCCCCGGTTTTGGCGCAGTTTTTCGAGTGCTATAAAGTTGCGCAGGTAGGCGATTTCCTTGTCGAGCGGAACCAGTTCATCGTTGCATTCATATAAATGGTGGCGCAGCAGTTCCGAAAACTTCGCCAGTGAAGAAGACGCCGCGTCGGGGTTTTTATGGATCAGAAAAAAGATGGAATTGATGCTGTTGAACAGGAAATGCGGGTTGAACTGGTATTTCAAAAACCGCAATTCGGTTTCCAGTTTCTCTTTCTCCAAAAGCTGCTTGCGTCGCTCTGTACTGATCCAGTTTTTAGTCAGCTTAATACTCATGGCCAGCGTGGTACTCGCCAGCGTAGACGGCATTGCTTCGCCGAAAAAGTAGAAAAAACAATTGGTATCCCTGCCAAAAAGCGCCTCCACCGACTGGTGCGCCAGCCATGCGCTCACATAATACCCCGAAACGATCGCCAGCGCCGTAGCCAGCAAGGTAATGCCCAGGTAGCCGATATAGGATTTGAGCCGCCCTTTTTC
>CAMLNK010000050.1 GCA_946481035.1 uncultured Dyadobacter sp.
ACTTCGTGCTCAGCCACCATCACCGGAATGTACTCCATCCCGGCCGGGCCTTTCGCCAGCCAGCCGCCGCGGTCATACATCGCCAGCTGCGATTTCACCCAGCGGTTCGACCATTCGGGGGTAACGAGGTTCCAGAACTGGTTGAGGTTCCAGAAGGTGTTCCAGAATGCGTCACAGCCCAGCGCGACATCGTCCTTGTCCTTAAATTTGTTGATGTGCTCGTATGCGTCCCGCCAGCTGCCGTCGACGTCGCTGAACATGTTGCGGCTCAGCGAGCGGTACATATTGGTATAAAACCGCTCCTTTTCCCGCTTATCATTGCTGGAAATCGCCACCCGGCCCAGCAGCTCGTTCCAAACGTTCTCCTGGTTGCCCCTAACCTTCTCAAAATCCCAGCCGAACGTGTCTGAAATCTCGGTTTTCAGGTTCAGCGACGCATTCTCCGAGCTCACATAGGAAATCCCCGTGCGTACCTGCACCACCTTGTGTGTTTTGGTATCAAATTCCAGAAACACCCCTGCATTCCGGGCGCTATCGGCCGCCAGGTTGGTTTGCTGCTTCACTTCGCCGTTCAGCCAAACGCCATAGTTTTGGATGGGCTGGTCAAATTCGATGACAAAATGCACCGTGTATTGCTGGTCGATCCCGCCGGACCACACATTGCGTGAAAGCTGGTCGCTATACCCCTCGATCCGCTTATCGCTCACCTTGTCGATCTTTACCTTTTTGATCTTGTAGCCATATTCGGTCGGGATTTGCAGGTCGACCATCACGCGGCCCGTTTCGCTATTCTGCCAGGTGTATTTCTGGAACGACGCCCGCGTGGTCGCGGTCAGTTCGGCGGTAATGTTGTTGTCGGTGAGATTTACTTTGTAATAACCCAATGGCGCCTGCTCGGTACTTTTATCAAACCGGGAACGGTAGCCGGTGTCCGGATTGGCCTCGTCGCCGATCTTCGTTTGCAGCGGCCCGGCTGTCGGGAAAATACCGAGGCCGGTCATAGTCCATTCGTGAATGTGGCTGAACGTCCCGATCGACTCGAACGTAGGGTCATAACCCGCCTGCCAGCCGCCATTCTGGTTGTCGGGGCTCAGTTTCACCATGCTGAAAGGCATCCAGGGGCCGGGCGCGATCATCCAGCGCGAATGCCCCGCGCCGAGCATGGTATTCACGTAGCCGGCGGGGGTTCTAAGCTTTTGCTTGCTCCGCGCAACTTTCCCGGATCTGATCAATTTTTTATTTACAAAAACCTGGAACGCCCCAGAGCCGGGCTGATCCACGGCCGGCATAGGCGCTTCGAGCATGTAGCGCTCCTGCTCTATTTTTTGGGATAAAATGGTTTCACCGTCGAGCTTCACTTCCACCAGCGGTTCGCCATGGAGCTGCGTCACGTCGATCAACAGCGGCTGGACCAGCTTACCACCCGCATTCAACTCGTAATCAGCCGCCTTTACATCGCGCAGCAATGCTTCCCCCGGCGCCGCGAGCCTGGTACGCTTCGGGCCTTCCAGTCTCACCTGGTCAAAAGCCAGCCAGCCTCCCTGCAAGATGGTCATCACGATTTCGTTGACGCCCTTTCGAATGAGATCCGCCGAAATGTCGATCTCGACCAACTGTTGTTTGGGATTGGCCGTAAATTTCCCGGGATCTTTGAAACCGGACCCTTTCGTCAGCCTGAACTCCCAGGATTTGCCATTCACCAGCACTTTAAGCAGCGGCGCACGCAGGGAATCGGTTTCGAGCACGTCCACCACGAGCTTCCATTTGCCGGAAGCCGGTTTCTTTTTAATATCAAACAAAACCGTCAGGAAATGCGACCTGATCCCGGAGGTTCCGCCCGTCCCACCCCAGCCGTTAACCGGGCCGGGCAGCACATAAGGCCATTCCTTTTGGCTGTCGGAGCGCCCGATGAGGAAGAAATTATCTTCATAACCAAAATCCTTCTCTAAAAACCGTTTGTACTGATCGGGGCCGAGCGCCATTCCCGAGGGAGAATTATCGGCCTCGCCGATTTTCCAGATCGTTTTTTGCTGCGCGCAAGCCTGCCCGATGACAAATGTCGACAATAGCAGAACGGTCAGCGTTCTTTTGAGAAAGAAGAACATGGGTTTAGGAAGTATGTTTATACAAATCGTTACTATACAGAGCTACCGAACAATTCGTAAATGCTCAAAATCAACCTTTTGGGCATAAACCAGCATTTTACCAATTGCATCACAAGTATAATACAAGACTTTGTATATACAAAGTAAGGGGATTTTAATTCGTCGTCCGGACCCGGTGGAGAATGTCATCCCCACGTGCATGTATGCGCGTGCCGGCATTTTTTTGTAACCCAAACGCCCCATACTCCATGAAACCTTCGAGCGGCTCGATGAACGGTCTGTTCTACTCTGCGAATCGCCAAAATCGCACATAACAACCTCATTATTGGCCACTTATGATAAAATAATGACGATCCATCGCTGTTCCCTGCCTCTCCGTCGATTGCGTTTTGCGGGACCGGAGGAGACGGCTAACATTGTATCGGAAGTCGGCGGTAATCCTGCTGCCGCGAATGTCAAACAATCACATTTAAATCATAAGCAACCATGAAAACGCTCATCGCCTCAGTGCTTCTTACATGCTCCCTGGCCCTTTCTTCAACCGGGTATGCCCAATCTGAAACAGCCACTTCAAACGCCATTGCCGGAGAAACGGAAACCCGGTTTTGGATAGTACCGACGGGGAACGGAACGATCGACGTCAAGGTCATCAAGGACGAAAAGGCCGTTTCACTCAATGTCATCGATGAATTAGGACGTACCCTTGCCTCTAAAAGCATTAAAAAGTCCGACAATGCAACCCGTACCCGGTTCGACCTGAGCCAGCTTCCCGACGGTTCATACAAAGTTGTACTCATCGACGGCAAGCATAAGGAAGTAAAAACCATCGAGTTGAACACTCAGACTTCCGAAGCCCAGCGCATTGTTTCCCTGGGATAATCACAAATCCTACCGGGGTCCTTATCGCGAAAAAGCCATACAGTCCTGTCTGTGCATATCCTGCGCAGACAGGACTTTTGCGTGCGGCGTCTTATGCCCCGCGATCCAATGCACGTCTCGTTCGATCTAATTTATTCTACACTGCTATCAAAATTTCTTTACCAATTTTAACCAATCAAGTCTTCTTCATGCGGATTCATTAGCAAAAACAAGCCAAGTAAAACCTGATATATTTACTTCATTATTAATTGATTACATAAAGAATAGTTTTCTGTTTGCGCGGCATTTGCAGTTCTTAGCAGGCTTAATCAAACTTTCTCTACAAGCTTTCTAGTAATCTTACTATCCCTTTTATTTGTCGAATATTTATATTCGGCTTCTACTTTGAAGTTCGAAATAAACTGATTTATGCAAGAGGGAAAGCGGATCCTGATCATCGAAGATCACGATTTAGTTGTTTGGGCAATAACCAGGCAGATTGAAAAAAATATTGAAAACGCCGCCGTCCACACAGCAAGGGATTTCGATGAAGGGCTTGAAAAAATTGATCAGGTAAAACCTCATCTTATTATTCTTGATATTGACATCCCCGGTGGCAATACGCCGAAGATGGTAACAGCCATACAGTCGGTACAGCCTTCGGCACGGATACTGATTTACACCGGCTTGTCGGAAGACCTCAACGCCGTGAAGTATTTGACCGCCGGCGCACACGGTTTCGTATCTAAAAATGATCCGATACAGCTTCTCGAAGACGGGATGGCGGCACTCCTTGCCAACAAAAACTACGTGAGCCCCAATATGCAGGCGGTGATTGCGGAAAAGTTCTTCAACGGGACGCTTAAAACCCGGCGAAAGGGGCCGGATTTGTACCTGACCGCGCGCGAACAGGATGTGATCATGCTATTGTTAAAGGGAAAATGGACGAATCAGATCGCCGATGAGCTGGGGCTGAAACCGACGACGGTCAGCACGCACAAGGCCGCCATCTTTTCGAAGTTCGGGGTTTCCAATCCCGTCGAGTTGATCACGGAGGTTAGGAAAAACATGCCCGAATTGCTCAGGGACGGCAGAATCCAGCCGTAGCATGGCGATTTTTCACAAGGTAGTCCTATTGCAATTGTGCATTTTTCTTTGCCTGCTTGTCCAACCCGCACCATCCACTGCACAGCAAAATTTCAGCGTCGAGCATTACACAGCTGAAAACGGCCTTCCTCAAAACAGCATAAAAAGTATCGCCGCGGATGCCGAAGGCTTCATCTGGCTTGCTACCGAGGATGGGCTTACGCGTTTCGACGGGCGGAAATTCGAAGTTTTTGAGCATAATGCAACGGGCGTCGGTACCAGGCGCGTTATCTCCATCCTTCCCGGACAGAGAAATCCTGTTCACAACGGCAGACTGAATGTCCTTTATGCCTTCTTCGCAAGCGACGAAATGTGTAAAATCTCCAACGGTCGTGCAATGCCTGTCGGGAATGATTTGCAATTGCAGAAAAGGAGGATGGATGCATTGAGGGCTGAAAAGAAAGATATCTATTATATCAGCGGATTGCCGGAGCGCTGGGCGCGAACGATGTTACCGGAACTCCCGTCCCTGATCACCGATAACTACGCCGACGGCCACTTTTTCCTGTGCGACCGGGACAAGGTCGCTTATTACCGGCAATGGGAAAAGCAGTATGAAATTCCTAACTACGCCCCCGAACGCCTCAATTATTTTACCCTCGGCAAGCGGCTTTACTATTTCGATGGAAAGCAAACCTTTGTACAAATCTCCCATAACCAGCGCATTAGCTTCCCGGCAAAAGGCGATATTGTTCGAAACGAGCATTTTGCAAATCAAAAATCGCAAATCAAAATCTATTGGAACAACAACTCCGACCAGGCATTCTTCTACCTCAACGGCCAGCTTTTCGAGCTCGTCCCGGAACCCGACGGCTCTCTTACGACCCATCTGCTGACCAGCGGCTTTGACCTGCTTTCCGAAAGTATCGACGTGATTTTTTACGACCGCGCGAACAAAAAGGTGTTTCTGGGCAGCAGTACCAACGGCCTTTTTGTGATTTCTATTCCTCAATTTGAGACAATCAGGGTTTCCGGAGCCGACAGACCTAATATTTTCTACGCACAGGTTCCCTATGACGACCATTCGGTTCTGACACCGGCAGGGATCATCGCGGGTAAGGATGCGCGTACGGGCGAAATCGTTGATCGCCGGCTCCCGGCAGTTGAACAACTCCATACCGGCGACAGGCGGTTCATTTTCAAAGACCGCCAAGGAAATACCTGGGCAACCAGCGGCTACACCCTCACCAGGTTCGACCGAAACAACCGGATCATCGCCAGTTGGAAATTCAGGAATGGCGTGAAAGCTATCTGCCAGCGCAATGAACGGGAGTTCTGGATCGGCGTGTATGAGATGGGAATATTCAAACTTGACACCCAAAATCCTTCCTCGGAACCCGAGTTCGCGGGCGGCGAACCGGCGAGGCATATTACCTGCATGGGTTTCAGAAATGCGGGCGAGCTCTGGATCGGCACGCTGAACGGGTTGTATATTTTTAATACCCAAAACAGGCAGACGCGATTAGTTCCGGGGACATCAGGCTTCTATGTAAAGAGTATTCAGCCGGATAGTCAGGGCCGGTCGTGGATGACGGTGCTCGACAAGGGGCTCATACTCCTGCACAGCGAAAAAAAACTGGTCACCTTTCCGCTGGACGAACACGGCTTCCTGGGCAGCGCCCATTACGCATTCAATGACGGCGGCGGGTTTCTCTGGGTCCCTACCAACCGGGGGCTTTTTCAAATAAAGGTTTCCGACCTGCTCGCATACGCGGACGGGCGCACCGCCGGGCAAAGGCCGTTCTACGCCTACCACAGCATGAATGAAGGTTTTAAAACCAATGAATTCAACGGAGGCTGTAATTCGTGCGGGTTGAAGCTGGCGAATGGTTATGTATCGCTTCCTTCTCTGGACGGCCTGGTTTGGTTCCGGCCGGAACATATTAGCCCGTCGGTTCCTGACGGAGGGATTGTTCTCGACGGCGCATTCATCAACCGTTCGCAAATCGGTTTGTCGGGTGACACCGTGGACCTTCCGCTGAAACCTGAAAATATCCGATTCGATTTTGCGACAGCCTATTTTGGCAACAACTATAACCTTCATCTCTCATACGCATTGCTCCGGAAAGGGGAAAAAGCATCCCATTCGGATTGGCAGCCTATCGACGACGACAACGGAATCACCGTTCGCTATTCCAGCCTTAACCCGGGCATATACGTTCTGCTGGTTCGCAAGGAAGCTGGTTTTGGCATGAACAATGCTGTGATCAGAGAAATACACATTGTTGTTCCGGAGGTTTGGTACGAAACCAGCTGGGCAATGCTCGCTTTTGCCGCGTGCTTTATGATGTTGCTGATCGTCGGCGTACGGGTATACAACAAATACCGTCTGAAAACGATACAAAACGAGAAGGCGGAACTGGAAAAGCTCGTAAGAATGCGAACGAGCACACTGGAAAAAACCCTGACCGAGCTGGACGAACAGGTGCATATTATGTCGCGGATGATAGCGTCCATATCCCACGATGTGCAGACTCCCCTGAACCAGATCGCCGTTGCTTCGGAAGACATTCCCGATTTGGTGAGTGAAAACCGTTTCGAAGATGTTTCGAAAGTGGCGACCATGATTGCTTCCGTATCGGGGCGCACGGGGAAAATGCTCAATGATCTTCTCAATTATATCAAAATTCAGGTTTATGGAAAGCGGGTTCGCTTTGAAACACTGAATCTGCACGATTTAATCGGCGAAAAGATCGAGCTGTTCGAAGGGGCGATCAAGCGACAGGAAAATACGGTAACCGTGGATGTACCTAAAAAACTGACCGTTAAATCCGATTACCAGCTCCTGTCCATCGTCATTCACAATCTGATGGATAATGCCGTGAAATATACCCGCCGGGGAAGGATTGCATTTCGGGTTTACGTGAGCGATGAGCGTGTCGAGCTGGTTCTGGTCAACTCCGGCAAGTCCCTGCCCCGCGAAAAAATGGATTTCATAAATAACCTCCCGCCCGACGACGGCCTTTCGGCCACACCACATTATGAGAAGGGGAGCAATTTGGGCCTCATCATTGTAAAGGAAGTATCCCAACTGATCGGCATTAAAATACATGTCACGCAAACGGATACGGTAAACTTCCATATCCTGTTTGAGCATTTGAAATAAAAAGCAAAAGAAAGCCCG
Organism: uncultured Dyadobacter sp.; assembly: GCA_946481035.1. Next base: position 7,234 of record CAMLNK010000050.1, read on the forward strand.
GCCGAAACCGACCGGGCTTTGCTGCAATTAATTAAACAGTGTGTTCGCTATCTCTATTTTCCGATTAACAATTTGTTTGTTGATTCAGTATTATCTTCAAATTTGATTTTCACAAAGTACAGCCCCACAGGAAGGTGTTTCAAAGAAATGAATTTCGACACACCGCCTTTTTGCTCGAACACCTGCTTGCCGACTGCGTCATAAATTATCAGTGAACTTACTTTGCTATTCCCCGGCCTGATCTCCAATTTGTCGCTGGTCGGGTTAGGATAAATGACTGTTTTGTCCAGCTCTCCGAAACGAACGCTTCTGATCCGGCTGTAAGCGAATGTTTCATCGTTGTCGACCATCTTCAGGCGATACAGGTTGTCTCCGTCGAGCGGTAAACGGTCCGCATATTCATATTCAACTCTTGTCTTGCTCTCGCCGGTCGACTGCACCGTACCTATTTTGTCCCAGGATTTGCCATCCCGGCTGCGTTCAATCTCGAAGCGGTCGCTGTTGACTTCCTCCGTAGTGGACCATTTCAGGCTCACCGAGGACTCCAACTTTTGCGCATCAAACGAAACCAGTTTCACAGGCAGAGGGCCGAAAGTGATCAAATAATCCTCCACTTCCCCGTTTGAGGCAGCACCGTTGGGGGATGTCAGCGCATCGGTGGTGACGCGGAAGCGTGCATACGTGCTCCCTCCTACCTGACCGTTGAACACCGCCGTAGGCCAAATCAATTGTGCGGACGTAGCATTGTTCGGCACCGTGGTACAAACAGATTCACCGGCATCAAAAACACCATTGTTATCCCAGTCAATCCAACCGCAAAGGTTTGCGGTTGCCCCCGTAATGTTCGAAACGGCCACATTGACGGTATAATTAGTAATTGTCGGGTTGGTGCCGGCCGGAATGCCCGGGAAGGTACTCACTCCATCTTCGTCATTTTGGCCGGTGGTGTTGTCGTTTGTGGCAAGAGAAGCCACACCATCCGCTTCGCTGTCGATGAGCGCGCCTAGTTTCAATGTCACGGCCCCGGCAGGATTTGTCTCCACAATATGCCCGGCGCCGAAAGAGGTACGGCTAACATTGTAGCTTGTAGGAGCGTCGCCAAAATCCAGTCCCGGACAACCCGTGATATTCTGGCCCAAAAATCCGGCCAGACTTGGCTGAGAATACAGCTGAACAATAATTTCGTTTTCGCCCAATTGCCAATGCTGATTGAGCGAGGTTTGAGTCTGGTTGCTCAATTGGAACCCACCGCCGGGCAAGCCGAACTGCGGCGCAAGACCGTTGCCGTTGATATAGATGTTTTTAGTGATGTTGTCGGCGAGGAAGTTCAGACTAAGCTTGAATGCGGGAAGCAGATAGGCATCTGTAATGTTGAACCGATACCGGAAGAAGTAAGAGTTCTGGCTTGTCCCATCTGACACGCCCTGGTTGTTTACATCCCTCGAAGTCTGTGAGTAGCTGATCCACTGGGCATTGCCGAAAGGACTATTCGCCCAGGCCGGAAATTTATTACCTGTGATTAATGCAGGTACGAAGGTCGCATTGTCGGTAGCGGAAAGGGCCGGCAGCGTGTTGGTGTAAGTGGCACCACCGTTTGGCACAAAAGCGACCTCCCAGTTGCTGTCGAGACGATTCAATTGTCCCAAACCGTCCCCCTCCGCATTGGTGCCGGTATTGAGAAGATTCGCATTCACGCAGGAAATGGTGCTCAACGGTTGTGGTCCGCAGACGATCGGGAGCAATTCCGCAATGGCTGCAATGGAATTCCCTGTCACGGAGCGTGCCACCAATCGCAAATACCGGGCGGATACCGCAGTTACAAAATTAACTTCAATAGGATTCCCCACAAGAACCAGCACGGGAGGATCGGCTGTGGTTTCGAAACTGGTCTGACGCGCCATTGTACCGCTCTGAATGTCCGTAAACGTTGTTCCGTCATTGCTGTATTGAACGGTATAGTCCCTGATATCCTCGGCAACCAGCGTCCTCGGATAGTATACGAAACCCACCAGGTTTTGTGCGGTACCATAATCAAATGTAATATACTCGCCGCCAGATGTCCCGCCTGCCGCCGCCCAGCTGTCCGTTTCCGTCCCGCTGATGTCCCGGATGCTGCCATCGATCGCTTTCCCTGGCTGCATATTGGCATTAAAGCTGCTCGATGCCGTTGCACTCCAACCGGGCTGCGGTTTCAAAACGGTACGTTCCGGACATGCCTGTGCGGCATTTGTCGCGACGCACAGCGAAAAATCATCGTAATGGGCAAAATCTGTCCGGGCAAAAAAGCGGTAAATGTAAGTTCCCGGTTGGAGAACCGACGTAAGGCCGCTTAGTGTAATCCAGGTATTGTTCCCGGAAGCCGCGGTGAGCGTACTCGTTGCCGCCGCATATTGATTGGTTAAATCTTGACTCAGTATCTGAATCCCTATCTGGCCGCCTGTATAATTGGGCAGGTCACTGCCACGGTTTGCGAAGTTTCCCGAGAATGCCAGCTGGACAGGTTGTGAAATTGTAAATGTTTGCTGCAAAATTCCGCCGGCACCCTGCAAGTCGATGTACTGGTCGCCTTCGTGCGCGGATGAGGGCCCGAGCCCGGCCACGCCGGTAGGACGTACCACGTTTACGGTTGTGGAAGAAGCCGAAAAGTTGCTCCACCCGGGAACGCTGGCAACAATGTTGTTTAGTCCACTGCCATTGGGCACCACGGGCTGCTCAAAACTCGGGTTGGCCAGCAAGTTCGGCCCGTTGCATACGGATTGGGCCCAGCCCTGGCTTCCCAAAAGGCTTAGTCCCAAAAGAGAGACGCTAAGGAAAAATTTTCTCATCGTGAAAAGGTTTAATTGGAAAATGAGTGGGGTGTATAGTGGGTTAATCGATGTGAAAGTATATCAAACTATTTAGCGTTTGATATAGAATTTTTTCTATAAATCTCTTCTTGCTTTCCTTGAACTGTGGCGCTGCAAGAATGGCCGGTTTGGGATTATTAACCGTTTAAGCAAGTAAATCAGCGAAGTGAACAACTGGTGCGTCACTGCATATAGAAATATTACTATATGTATTTCTCGACCAATTTCTAGATATGTTTTTCCGGAAGGTGAAAAAGGAGCTTAACCAGGACGGAATTCCCGGCAGGATCTGTCATACAATCATCCCAGGCCTTTACGAATAATAAGTAATCATCCGCTCGCGAAAAAGTAGAAGTAGATTGACAAGCGAAGTACTTTATAAATTCGGTTACAACGCCGGAGTTCAATTGTATTTCATTTAAAACCTGTCAATTATGCCAACCTTCACTATCAACTTCACTAACAATTCCAACTCATCGGGCAGCTTCTGCGTGTTCCAGCAGAATCACAACAGTCCGAATCCGTCGGTTTTTCCGCTGGCGTGGCGCGTCCAATCCGCCATGGCGCATTCGAAACTGGCTATTTCATGGAACACCGACCCTTATTTCTTCTGGGCAAAAACCGGCCAATTGCAGCCAGGAGTGGTTTTTTATGCGGGGGAAAATGCCCAGGCCGACTTTACCGAAAGGAATGAAATCACGCTCACCAAAATGGACCGCGATTACAAATTCACCAATCAAAGAAACGGGTATCAGCAAGGTACGCTGACCATCGATGCAG
>CAMLNK010000051.1 GCA_946481035.1 uncultured Dyadobacter sp.
TGTAAGCGACAGGGCAGGCGTACATCCCTACTTGAACCAAGAAAGGAATTAACTGCCCGATATCCCGGAAACGTACATTCAACACCGCAAAAAACAGGCCAAAACCCATTGAGGTAATAAATGTAAGTAAAATGAAGCAAGGAAGAAATACAATCTGCCAGCTGATAGGGTGCTGAAAAGCGGCCGTCATGACCAGAAAGATCACAAAAGTGATCAAAAAATCGACGAAACCCACCGCAATGGAGCTAAGCGGCATCAGCAACCTCGGGAAGTAAACCTTCGAAACGAGATTGGAGTTGATGAGTATACTGTTACTGATTTGAGTAAACGTGTTTGCGAAAAACGTCCAGATCGTCAGTCCGCTCAAAACCATCAGCGGGTATGGAATATCCGAGTCGCTTTTGATCTTGGCCAGATAGCTGAACACGAACACCATAACGATCATCGTCATGAGCGGACGTAATACGCTCCACGCAACGCCCAGGAGCGTTTGTTTGTACCGAACGGAAAGATCTCTTTTGGAAAGAATCCACAAAAGCTGCTTATTCAGCCAAAGATCCTTCCAATAGTCCTTTTCAGACCCGCCGGCCTTGATTGTAATAGAGTGTTGAGTTGCCATGATTACGCCGTTACTACTTCCTTACGCACGGTAGTGGTGGTGGTAGGTGAAGAAAACACTGTTCTGAAATAGACAAAGATCAGTGCGATCAACAGGCCCACCAATGCCCCGATTTTAGCATTTCGCTTATCTTCATATTTCACATCCAGAGGTACTTTGATACCTTCGATCTCGGTGAACAGAGGTGCTTCTTTTACGAGGGAAATACGCATTTTTTCGGCATTGGCCATGGCTTCGTAATACAGCTGTTGCAGGAAGGACGATTTTCTTTCCATGCTGTTAGCCGACACTTTGGCTTCCGGCATCATGATCTGTGCGCTGTAATCGAGTTGCCGGGCCAGTTTATGTTCCGCAATACCGAGTACCGCAGCGAGTGAATCTGCGCGGTGGTTGAGCAGACGGAGGGTTTTCCGCGTTTTTTGTGTCTGGTTTTCGGTGTACATTTCTTCTACCGTTTCCAGAAGGGTGGTTACCCACAATCCTGCGAGGTGTTCGTTCTCCATTTTAGTGGAGATGGAGGTAAACGACGACTTGCGGTCGAGCGCCGCAATCTCCGTTGCCTCAGCCGCACGCTTCACGATTGCATTCAGGTTGATGCGCGAATTGATATCCATTTTCTTGACGTCGTTGGTCGTGAAATGGAATTTCTGCAAGTTTGGGAAATCTTTCCAGTCGGAAGTTTTGATACCGCTCGAATCGATATAGAAGTTCGCCAGAATCTGCTTTTTCCCGTTGATTTCAATCTCTTTCATCAGGTTCCGCTCCAATACCGGGCGGGACTTTACGAAATAGAAGAAGTTTTCTCCTGTAAAAATATTCGCGTCCGGCTGAGCGCCAAGGCCCAGCAGGCCTGCCACATCCCCCAGGCCGGAGCTTGCACCAGCCGCACCGAGGTTGAATACCACATTCGCTTCGTAAATAGGCGGCTTGTTCTCGTAAGTATCCATGCCATAGCCGATACCGAAACCTACAACCGGCAGGAGCAGCATCATTTTCCAGTTACGGAGCAATGCATTTTTAACTACCAGTATTTTCTCGACGACTTCCTTGGGAGATAGCTCGTCTTCCGGGATTTGTTGTGTGGTCGCTGTCGCCATAGTTATTTAAGTGAACGGAATGCCAATACTGTTACAATCAATCCCATAATTGAACTCAACAGGGTTGTGGCTGTTGAAATAGTTTGCTGCGTATTAAGTGCCGGAGCATTTCGTGTCGGAACGAAGATCTCTGATCCAGGCTGTACTTTCGGGTACACGTTAAAGAACAGGAATCTTCTCGTGCGGTCGATATTACCGTTAGGATATTTAATGTAAGAGCTCTTTCTGAGCGATTGCACGGTGAAACCTCCCGATTGTGAAATGTAATCGGAGAAGTTCATGCCTTTGCCGTATTTAACGGTGGTAGGGTAAAGCACCGAGCCAGTCACCTGAACGGTTTCCAGACGTTTCGGAATGCGGATAATATCTCCTTCCTGCACAACAAGGTCTTCGAATGAGCCCGGGTTTTTCAGGATATTTTTAAGCACTATACCGATTTTCTCTTCTTTCACATTCGGCAGGTCGCCTGTAAGCGTTCCTTGCTTGATGCTTTTCTCCGTTTGCTGAACCTGCTCGTAGTTCACTGCTTCGTCGAGGTTTTTCACAACCGTACGACGCAAAAGTGTAGCACCTTCCGGATAGGCGAGCTCAGTCAGGCCACCGGCTCTTTTGATAATATCGCTGATCTTGTCGTTTTTATTTACAATGGTGTAGGGACCTGTCACCAATACTTCGCCTTCCACGAAAACAGTCTGCTGCTCCACGTAGTTAGGCGATTTGCGTACGATCACCTGGTCGAACGGCAACAATACGAAATTGCTCGCTTTGGAATTCAGGGACAGGTCGCGGTTTACATTGAATTTATAGACTTCGGAAATCTGTGCATTCGCCGCTCCCGCTACCGAGTTTCTTTTTCTTCTTACCACCTCAACTTCCGATGTATAAGCCGATTCTTTCAAACCGCCCGCTTGCACCAGCACGTCTTCCAGGGTCATATCGGTGGTGTAGGGAAATTTGCCTTCGTTTTCGCCGATTTTAGTATTGTTCACTTCACCTTCCACACTCACAAACGCAGTTTCCGCCATTTCAAATCTCGATGGAACGATGATCTGGTCGAGGCGCGTCAATACGAGGTCGGGAGTTACGCCGTTAAGTACGTCGGTGTAGTTAATAGGGATGGTCTGGATCGTCAGATCTTCACGGGTGCGCAGCACATTCAGACGGCCTACAAATGCGTCTTCACGCATTCCCTGCGCATTTTCGATCAGCTTTTTCAGGGTTGGGCTGTTGTCGAGCGAGTACTCACCCGGGCGCATTACCGCACCTTCAACAGTTACAATATTCTCGAAGCGATCGAGTACAGTTTCTACGTTGATCGAATCGCCGGTCGCCATTTCAAAAGAGTCGTATTGCTCTTCGGGCACATCCAGGATCTTGCGTTCTTTGGACGTGATGCGTTGTATTTTCAATCTCGCGCGGTAAGCTTTGTCGCTGAAACCGCCTGAATAGCGGATCACATCGCCCAGTTTCTCTTCCGGCTTCAATTCATAAATACCCGGACGTTTCACCATACCGGCGATTTCGGTGCGTTTCAGGTAATAGCCAACTACGACATTGTCGTTTTCCTGAACACGAATATCGCCGTCGATCTTGCCATTTACGAGGTAATCGTAAATATCAAGTTTCGACACAACCTTGCCCTGGCGAACAACACGTACTTCACGGAAAGATCCAATTTCGTTAGGTCCGCCGGCCTGGTATAATGCATTGAATGCAGAGGATAAAGAGGATACCGTATAGGTGCCCGGATTGATCACTTCACCGGTAACAAAAACTTTCACTGAACGAACTTCTCCGAGCGTAACCATCAGTTTGGTGCGGGCTCCTTCGCCGCCTGTACCGATCATTCCCGGCACGAACTTGGCAAATTTGTCAATCAGGATTTTCTTGATTTCTTCAATAGTACGACCAGCCACCATCACGTTCCCAACGCGGGGAATGCTGATGAAACCGTCTTTGTTTACAACCGTTTCGTAAGTGCTTTCAGCGTAGTTGTAGAGATATATCTTCAATTCGTCACCGGGGCCTACTACATAAGTTGTAGGGGTAACGATCTGTAAATCAGGTATTAGTCCGAGTTTCTTGTCGGCAAATATCGAATATCCGTAGATTTTCTGACGGAGCGCTTCTTTCGCTTGTTCTTCGGGAGTCAGCGTGGCGCTGGTGCTGGTGTTAACCTTGCTCTGGTCGCCGCCTTCGGCATTCTGGCCGTTCTGGTTAGCGGCGTTTTTACCTTTGTCGCCTCCCTGGCCGTCGTTTCCTTGCTGCGGGTTACCCGTTTGCTGGTTGCCTCCCTGCTGGTTTCCGCCCTGCTGGCCTGTTCCTTGCTGGCCGCCGGGACCGGATTGTGTGTTACCTGAGCCTGTGTTACCTGTACTGTTGCTTCTGGGGCCCGATTGCGTATTGCCCTGGGCACCGGTAGATGTCGGGGCAGTTCCGGAAGGGGCTGACGGAGCAGTAACCTGTGAAAAAGCGGGTAGTGAAATGATTAAACTCAGGAAATAGGGAAGTATAGATTTATAACTTTTAGCCAACCTGGATCTGTTCATAAGAAGAATTATTGTACTATTGAAAGTCTGAAAATTCATTAAAACTATGTATAAGACTAGTATTTTTGAATTTGGGATTCGAGTACACGCAATAAGGAGGTAGTGTATATCATGGCAAAGTAAATTAGATTTTTCCTATTTTTAAAGAATTTCTATTAATCGGGGTCCCGTGCCGGGAGGCCCCGCAAAGTTATAACAGGGTAACGACAAAAGATTCAAAATATTAAAATACCGGCTCCAAAAGCGATAATACTCCTAAAAGAATAGTTATAAATATGGAAAGTACAAATGTTCAGTACGACGAGAGCAGTATCCGGTCGCTCGACTGGAAAGAACATATCCGCCTGAGGCCCGGGATGTATATCGGAAAGCTCGGCGACGGCTCGTCGGTGGACGATGGAATTTACGTGCTCGTGAAAGAAGTGGTGGATAACTCGATCGACGAGCACATGATGGGCAACGGCAAAACCATCGAGATTAAAATATCCGAACACCGTGTGGAAGTGCGCGATTACGGCCGCGGCATTCCGCTGGGTAAGGTGGTCGATTGCGTTTCGAAGATCAACACCGGTGGTAAATACGACTCGGGCGCGTTCCAGAAATCGGTGGGGCTCAATGGCGTGGGTACCAAAGCGGTAAATGCGCTTTCCGCCCATTTCAAGGTGCAATCGTTTCGCGATGGCAAGACCAAAAGCGCGGAATTTAATCAGGGAGCACTTTTGAATTAGTCGCCGGAAGGCACTACAAGCCAGCGCAACGGCACGCATCTGTCGTATCAGCCGCATGGCACTATTTTCAAGAACTTCCGGTACATCCCGCAATACCTGGATAATATGATCTGGAACTACTGCTATCTGAATGCAGGGTTGACGATCAATTTCAACGGGCAGAAATACTTCTCCCAAAACGGCCTGCTCGATCTGCTGAAAAGCAAATCCGACGCGGAAACGCTGCGGTATCCGATCATCCATTTGAAGGGCGAGGACATTGAATTGGCGATGACTCATGGTAACCAGTATGGTGAAGAATACTACTCTTTCGTGAATGGTCAGTATACGACACAGGGAGGTACCCATCTCGCTGCATTCAGGGAAGCGGTTGTTAAGGCCGTGCGCGAACATTTCGGGAAAGATTACGCACCGGAAGACATCCGTTCGTCGATTATCGGCGCCATTGCGATCCGCGTTCAGGAACCGGTTTTCGAATCTCAGACCAAAACCAAACTCGGTTCCAACACCATCACCCCCGACCCGAACAGTACGACGGTAAGGACATTTGTGAATGATTTCGTGAAAGAAAGGCTCGATAACTTCCTGCACATGAACCCCGAGGCGCGTGACGCATTGAAAAAGCGGATCGAGCAATCGGAGCGGGAACGGAAGGAATTGGCGGGGATCAAAAAACTTGCCAACGACCGCGCGAAAAAGGCCAATTTGCATAACAAAAAACTCCGCGACTGCCGCCTGCACCTCACCGACGCCAAAAGTGACCAGCGTTACGAAACCACACTATTCATCACGGAAGGGGACTCAGCGAGTGGTTCCATTACCAAATCGCGGGATATTCAAACGCAGGCGGTGTTCAGTTTGCGCGACAAGCCATTGAATTCGTTCGGGCTTACCAAGAAGATCGTTTACGAAAATGAGGAATTCAACCTGCTCCAACATGCATTGGATGTGGAAAATGGTGTGGAAAACCTTCGTTTCAACCGCATTATCATCGCCACCGACGCCGATGTGGACGGAATGCACATCCGGTTGCTGTTGATGACCTTCTTCTTACAATTCTTCCCCGATCTGGTTCGGAACGGGCATTTGTTTGTGCTCGAAACACCGCTGTTCCGTGTCCGCAACAAGAAGGAAACCATCTATTGTTACAGTGAGGAAGAAAAGCAGGCGGCGATCGACAAGCTGGGGAGCAAGCCTGAAATTACCCGTTTTAAAGGGTTAGGAGAGATTTCGCCGGAAGAATTCGGCAAATTTATCGGCGAAGATATGCGTGTAGAACCGGTAATCCTGCAAAAGGAAACGTCGATCCAGAAACTGCTGAGTTATTTTATGGGTAAGAATACACCTGAAAGACAGCGGTTTATCATCGATAATCTCAAAGTGGAGAAGAATGTTGAAGAGTTGGCACTCGCGGGCTAGGCTCGCCGTGCATTATCTTTGGTGTGGTCAAGTAATATCGGGCCGGGAAGTCCTTTATTTAAAAGTGTAAACGCACCTCCCGGTTTGATCAACCCTATTTAAAGTGTATTTGTGGAATTACAGGATTTAAGAAACAGGATCGATGGGCTGGACGACCAGCTGCTGAGCGTTTTGAACGAGCGCATGGAGCTCGTCAAAAAGGTAGGCGAGCTGAAACGGTCTTCCCAGTCGATTATTTACCGCCCCGAGAGAGAAAAGCAAATCCTCGACCGGCTGGCCAAGCATAACACCGGGCTGCTCACCCGCCAGGCTATCGACGCCATTTTCTTCGAAATATTTGCTGTTTCCCGCAATCTTGAACTGCCGGAGCGGGTATCGTACCTCGGGCCGGAAGGAAGCTTCACGCACCAGGCGGCCGAAGGTCGTTTCGGGGCGATGAGCGAGTACCTGGTTCTGCCTACGATCCATTCAGTGTTCGAAAGTGTGGAAACGGGCCGTGCCAAGTTCGGCGTGGTGCCTATCGAGAATAACCAGGAAGGCATTGTGGTCGAAACCGTAGATTTCCTGCGGGAAAAAAATCTTTCGATCGTCGCGGAGATGCTTTTGAAAGTGCATTTCACCTTTGCATCGCAATCCGACAGCCTGAAATCTATCAAAAGGATTTATTCGAAAGACATCGCATTCCGGCAATGCGGGAAGTTTATCAGTGAATATCTGGAAGGTATGGGTATCGAGCTGATCGCCGTGGATTCTACTTCCAAAGCGGCCAAACTCGCATCCGAAGAGCCAGATGCGGCAGCCATCTGCTCGTCGATTTCTGCGCGGTTGTTTGGAGTGCCTATTCTTTTTGATAATATCGAAGACAGCGACCAGAACCAGACACGCTTCCTGATTTTGGCCAAAGACTTCACCAATATGAAGAGCGCCGATGATAAAACGACGATCATCGCCAATCTGCCCAATACCAACCGCCCGGGCGTGCTGTACGAGTTCCTGAAAGATTTCAACGACCGCGGCATTAACCTTACCAAGATCGAGAGCCGGCCATTGCGTGGCGAGGCGTCGTTCCGCGCGTGGTTCCTGGTGGAATTCCTCGGGCATATGGACGACCCGCAGGTGCAGGAGATCATGCACAAGTACGGGACGCATTTGAAATGGCTCGGAAGCTATGTGAAAGTTGCCTAGTATTGTTTTGCATTATAAAGAGAAAGCTCGCTTGATCGGCGAGCTTTCTCTTTATATAAGGTATTTCAAATTTATTTCTTCAACGTCCCGCGGTACAGCGACGGCCAGTTGCCATACAATTCTATTTCTGCTTCCACGCCGTCGGGCAGCCGTACCTTCATTTTCCGCTGTGCCGAGGGCTGCTGGAATGAATCGACAGCCAGCACGACAATCTGGTTTCCTTTTACAATAGCGGTGACAAATGGCTGCTTTCCGTCGATGGCCAGTAGCGCCTGTTCCTTTTTAGGCTGAACCCATTGCCCGTTCAGCTGGAACGCCAGATCCTGGTTTTGCCCGCCTACAATTACGTCTTCAACTTGTTTGGCCATCCAGTTGCCTAATGCGTAATATTCCGTCGGGAAGTCCCAGTAGGGAGCGGCCGTTCCGCCGGTGGTATTACGGCCAACTTCGTTTTCAGGTGTTTTGCTGTCGGCCGGGTACCATTCGTAACCCCAGCCCCACATATCTTTCGATAATTTATAGGCGTTCGGGTTTTTGGCGCTCGGGGCGCCGTCGTGCCAGAGGTAATAGCCGTCGAAAAGAATTAATGAGAACAACGAAAAGCTCAATGCCTGGCTGGCTGGCATCATTTCAAGCTGGTTCATGATGAGCTCGCCTTTTGGGTCGGAGAGCTGGTAGTTCCAGGGCACGATAGGGTCTTTGTACAAAGGCATGTACCGGTTCCAGCCGTAGAAAATGAATTTATTATTTTTCTGATAGGGCAGGAGCTTGTTAATGCGCAGCGAATGGATCGCCGACAGCAGCACGAAGTTATTGGGTGAGTTGCCTGCATTATCAATGGCAAACATCGGCTTTGGATACACATCGATCGGGACGGTGTTAAAAATGTCCCGGAAGCTATCGCCATTCGGCAGCGGCTCGAAGTTCGGATTGTTGGCTTTCGGCTCGCTGTATTCTTTGATGAAATCTTTCGGATTGGCCCCGCCGACCGTGTTGATATGCGGATTGGTATAAGCCCCGCCGCCCCAGTAATCCATCAAATGCATGTTTGGATGGTTCTTTTTGATCACCCTCGAAAACCAGATCAGCCGCTGTATGATCTCTTTGGAATAGCGCTGGTTCCAGAACTCAAAATCATAAGCATATACGCCGAAGCCGGGCACGCCTGCCAATGCTTCCACCTGCTCTTTGGAAAGGCTTGCAAACCATTTCTCGTCTTTATCTCCGAAATAATTGGGAGTGGCCGTGTAATGCAGCTTTTCCGACGGATATTCTTTTTCAGTATTGGACAAATACCCGATACCCCGTTTGTAATAATTATCGGAAGGGACGTAGTTGTTCAGCCGGTACTGCGCCACCAGCTTACCCTTAATAGGCTCGAATTCGGGGAATTTCGTGTCGAAATCGACATTGATGGTGTGTGATGGGGAAAACCAGTCGGGAATGCCGATGCGGGTCAGTGCATTGGCTGCGGATGGTTCCGGCTTGCCCGCAATGTAAATATTCTGCTGGCGTACCGAGCGGTTTTTAGCGGCATTCCACCAATCGTTGTAAGGAGCATCGATCCAGCGGGCTGTTACGGAGTACAAATAGCCGGGTTTTACTTCAATGCCATTTTCCAACCCCTGCACTACTATGCCGTCGATCATGACCACTTTCGTGCGGCTATCATTATAATTGGCAAAGTCGCGGAGGAGGAGCTTTCCGCCTTTGCGAACGGGCCGCACGTCGAGCCAGTTGTCTTTGCTTCCCTGCCTGACCCATTCTTTTGCGTCCACAACCTCATTGGCCAGGGCAGCGTCGAAGTTGAATGCGGCGGTTGTCTGGCACCCTTGCTGGCCCAGGCTGGACACATTAATGCGCGCCTCGCCGCCATTGACCTGAACATCGGGGATCGTGAGCCATGTGCCGTAGCGGTGCGGTACGGCCTGGAAGGTTTGAGTTTTGCCGTTCTGGGTGATCTTTACGTCATAAGGCGAAAGCCCGCCCGCATTGGCGGCGAGTTCGAACTGCATTTCGCGGCCGATCTGGCGGTAGCGCCGGATGGTGAGGTCACATGCATTGGAGGCCGAATCGAGCGTCCGCGCCATGGGGAAACTTTCGGTAACCTGTGCGTAAGATTTGTGGCCGCTGGGACCAAAACGGTTCCAGGCCCAAAGCCCGGAACCGATCAGGAATGCGAGAATGCCGCTAAGCCAGAGAAGCGATGTTTTGGTCAAAACCTTCCTTTTTAGTGTCACGATGCGTTGTTTACCACCAACGATAGAATAGGCCTATCGAACCGTTCACGGAGGATATGCCTTTGTCGATGTAGTCATATTTATAAGCCGTGCCATCATATTTGACGCGAACATCAACACCCCAGCCCCCGTCTTTTTTGAACAAAAATCTGGAACCGGCCCCGATGCCGTATTTGAAGCGTACTTTCTGGTCCTGCGTCGACAATGTGCCGTAGTAAACCGTATAGTCGAGAATGCTCGCACCGGTGCTGATCTGCACGTAAGGCTGCACCTGCGAGTTGCGGGGCAGGAAGCGATAGTTGGCAAACAGCTCCACCGGATATTGCGAAACGGTACGCGTCTGCACGGCCGAAATGGTGCCTTCCTGGCCTTCGTACAATGCCCGCGGTACGCGTTTCTCGAAATAGGTCGAACCGATTTCACCTCCTACCGAAAGCGGGGAGTTTCTCAAAACCCACTCAATGGAGAGCGAGAAGTTCTGGAATGAAGTCTTATCGATGTAATTATCCTTGAAAGAGCCCATCGGCACGGCCCCCATGAAGCGGGCGGTGGCCAGGTAATGGGTATAGCGTTCAAACGGGGAGGCGATGGTGTATAACTTGGGTTTTTCCTGTGCCAGTGCGGGTAGAACACTGCCAAGGAAAAGGGCAATGATGATGATTCGTTTCATTTGTTACTTGATTTTAAGATAACCGGATTGGCCGAAAATGGAATCCGCCATTTTGTCTACGAGATTTTGGTCGCCGATGGCCGCACCGCGGATTTGCGCATCCCAGATGACATTGAAAGTCTTGCCGGATGGCGTCGTCTGCGGGTTTTTGAAATCGAGCATTGAAATCAGCCATGAGCTTTCACTGGTTTCTACATAGCTGTAATAGCTCGGGTAACCGTAGCCATAGCCGCCCCAGTAGCCGCCGTAATAGGAAGAAAGCGGCTGTGATATCACATTGAGATACGTGTTGGTGATCCACGACACATTGATACCCACATCCGGGTTG
>CAMLNK010000052.1 GCA_946481035.1 uncultured Dyadobacter sp.
AAGCAGTTTATTCAATGCTGCGGAAACAACCGGATCTACATTATATTTCGCTACGGGCAGCGAGAACATCATATTCAGGAAGTTCGAGCAGTAATCGAGTTCGTTTTGCGGATAGTTGACCGGGTGCCCTTGTGATTTTTTGTACGACCAGGTCGCAATTGTAGGCAGCTTCGCCAGCAGGCGGATGATATGCAGCTGCGTTTCCGCTTCCGAATTCTGAGCGTTGGCATCCGGATAGAAAGCGCTCATAGCGCTCACCAGCGACGACAGCACGCCCATCGGGTGCGCATTCACGGGGAAGCCTTCGAAAATCTTGCGCATATCCTCGTTTACGAGCGTATGCGTGCGGATTTCATGTTCAAATTCAGCGAATTGTTTTTCGGTAGGAAGCTCTCCGTAGATGAGCAGGTATGCCACTTCAAGGAAAGAAGATTTCTCAGCCAGGTCCTCGATCGAGTAACCCCTGTAATTCAGAACGCCTTCCTCTCCGTCCAGAAATGTAATGGCGCTTTTGGTCGCACCGGTATTCTTGTAACCTGGATCAATCGTAATATACCCTGTCTGGTCACGCAATTTGGAAATATCTATCGCCTTTTCCTGCTCACTTCCTTCAACTACGGGGAACTCGTACTTTTTACCTTCAAGGGTCAATTCAGCTATTTGGGACATAGAAATAAGAATAAAATTAAAAAGGTTAATGAACAGGCAGGCCAATCGGTCAATTCAAGCCAAAGTTTTTCGTTAACAGCGATTTACTTACCCAACAAGTTAATTTTGTGTTAAATGGCTTCGGGTTTAACCATTTCCCGATCCGACACAAGCCGCAATATCCTAAAAAACCGCGTACTTTCTATTATTATCCGTGGTTTATTTGTGAAAATTCAAGACAGAAACAATAATATTACATAATTTGAAGGATTTATGAGAATATTCTACTGTCTCAGGCCGTTTGGACAACAATTTATGGTTTTGATACCCCGCTAAACCGCACTGGGGCCATTTTTTCCTTCTGTTAAGCTATCGTTAACCGGTTCTTTCACGAGCATCCGTTTGATAAGATACCTCACGTTTAGTCCTGCCAATATCACCGGCAGCAAATGCGCGCCATAGATAAACGACTTGCCTGTGATCCGGTAGGAAAATGACGAAAAAGTCACGAATACGTACATAAACCAGAACAGCGCAATGCCCGTTAACACCAGATAGCTGAAAACAGCCGTCTTCTTTTGGGTAAACCTGTAAACCAGCTCGCAGACAGCCAACGATACGCCCACCACGATCATCACCGTAAGCAGCGCCCTCGGAAAATTGCGGATATAATGGTGCTTGTACACCAATACGCCGATTTTTCCGATCAGATTCGGATGCGCGAGGAGGTATGCATCCGTAACACTCAGTACCAGCAGCAACAAAAGGCTGCTCCATTTACGATTCATCTATTTTATTGACGTTTTTTTGATAGGGTTACACTTACATATTACCGGCATTACTGCTTTTAAATTCCCGGTATTGCTCAATTATGAAGCTGACTTTCTCGCTTTCCGGCCATTCGTCCGGCATCCAGTTGATTATCAGGTCGTCCTTTTCCATTTTTCTGAAAAACGTCATCTGCCGCTTGGCAAAGCGGTGGATCTCGGTTTCCAGTTTGGAATGCATTTCCTGAAATGTCAAAGCGCCCGTGAGGTAGAGGGTTACATACTTGTATTCCAAACCATAATAAATTAATGAATCGGGGGTAATGCCTTGACTTAAAAGATTCTGTACCTCTTCTATTAAACCTTGCTTTAACCTGGCTGCGAGTCTGTTGCTAATGCGTTCGCGCCTCGTTTCGACCGTGGGATTCAAGCCGAACAACAATGCCGGATACGCAATCGACTCAGAACCAAAGTCTATTTCTGTTTCGGGATGCGCATTCAGATAACCGGCTATTTCCAATGCGCGGATCAGCCGTTTTCGGGTTGAAATGTCCGCTAATGCATGGTATGCCGATTCAGAATTTTGAAATGTTGTCAAAAGCTGTTCGTTGGAAAGGGTTTCCAGTTCTGCACGCAGCGCATCGTTCACCGGCACCGTTTCGTTGGCATGACCTTTCAGCAATGCATATATATAGAAGCCGGTCCCGCCGCAAACGATCGGGATGTGGTTCGCAGCGCATATTTGTTGGTAGGAACCGGCGAAATCGTGTTGGAAATCATTCACATTATACTTCTCGCCGGCATCGCGGATGTTGATCAGATGGTAGGGGACCGGAGCTCCATTTACCAGGTATTCTTCCAAATCCTTGCCCGTACCAATGTCCATCTGTCGGTACACCTGCCGCGAATCGGCGCTGATGATCTCACCGCCGATCTCATGCGCGACGCGCGTGGCCAAATGCGTTTTCCCGGAAGCCGTGGGGCCCAGAATGACCAGCAACGGCATTTCAGCGCTCATCGGCTTGGAAGGGTCTGATGGTCTTGACATACTTGATACTGCCCAAATTGTACACTGTTAAATATTCAACCGATGGTTGTTCCGGCGAATCGCCGCTTTCCTCGCGCAGGCGTACCCGGCGCATGTCCGCGAGATTCACATAAGCTTTGCGTGGAGGCATATTTCCTCTTTCTTCGAACCCGAGCCGTTTGTAGCTGCGGCCGTCCGACCATTCGAGGTCGGCGTAGGTCATGATATCGTCCGGCGACTTCTCGCGGATGAATGCATTCAGCAACTTATCCAGCGCACCAACCACATTCGTACCCGGCAAACTGGCGAACCGGATCAACTCATGCGACCGGAATGGCGCACCGTTTTGCTCAAAAATGCGCGCATTGCTGAAAGTAGCGACGG
Source organism: uncultured Dyadobacter sp. (assembly GCA_946481035.1). The sequence goes on from CAMLNK010000052.1 coordinate 2,827, forward strand.
CCACGAGCAATTCATCGGCTGATGCGTCGAAAACGAAGTCGTCCGGTAACACGCGGTAATAGCGCTTTGGCAGGAGAAGGCCGTAGCGAAATTTGGACATCGTGCTGCCATTCAAGTGATTGGCTTCGAGGAATTGCGTTGTCGCTGCATTGTCGATCCTTCGCGCGAGCGTCAGGCGTGCGGGGATTTTGACAGACACACCCAGTAATGCAGCCAGGCGAGATTGTACAATGTTTCTTTTGGCCAACCAGTAGTCCTCCCAGAGAACGATAGCGTTAATGCCTTGGTTGCGAGTTGCTTGTAGGCATTTGGTTAACTGGTTTAATAAGCTTTCCTGGTTCAATTTCCGCCAGGTGGGCAGGTCCACCGGAATCACTTTCAGCACCATCCGATCTTCATCGACTATTTCCAGAACCGGCAATATGAAACCCGCCTCATTTGTAACACTGCATTGAAATGAGATGGATTTCAGCCAGTTGCAAATTTGCTTTGAAAATGATGTTGGTGCTGTCAATGGGAAGCCGCTAAATGAGCGGGCAAGTTAATGCGCGATTCGATCACAACAAAAAAACGCGCCGGAGTGGCGCGTTTGAGATTTGCGTGCTTTGCAGAAAATTACTTGCCGCCCAGCCCGAAAATGAGACCGACATTTACACCACCGAATTTCGAAGTAGATTCGAAGTCGATATTATCCACGCTGCCGGTTTCGGAGCTGTGGTTTTTGTTACCGAATACGAAATGGTAAATACCTTCCACCTGGATGCCCAGATTCCCGAATGCGAACACGATACCGGCTCTCGGCGCGGTGCCGAAGTTGCTGTGCTTGGACGATTCTAACACCGTTTCTCCATTCCATTTTGCTTTGTACTTCGAGAAATACACACCGGCATCACCGCCAATATAGGGGCGGATCGGGCCGTCGGTGAAGAAAAAGTCGAGGGTACCGGTCACCGGCGTGAGCGTTCCTGTGGTGGTCAGCTTTTGGCCCGCCACGTTGTAATCGCTTCCGTCGGCGTAGATTTTACCGGCAACACCTATTGCAAACTGCGGTGAAGCAAATACGCGGAGGTTCACGCCACCACCTGCTACCGTCTTGGAATCTTCCACATTGGATTTGGCGATTCCGCCCTGCAACCCGAGCGAAAACTGTGCAAAGCTGGCCGATGTCGCCGTTATGATCAGCGCGAAAACTGCCAGCGTTAGGATCAGTTTCTTTTTCATGTTGATGTTTTGATTTTGGTTAATAGTTTGAAAAGTACGCATCCATAATCAGTCCAACACGGAAAAGTTGCATTGCATAATTCGCTATTAAATTGTCATACAGTTCATTATGGTGACAATTTATTTTTATTGTACTATTTCAAAAGGGCCTGCTGCTGTGCAATATATTCCTCATCCTGACGGGCTGCCTCCCAACCGATCAGTGCTTTTTTGCGTAAGCTTCCCCAGCGATATTCGCCCAGAATGCCTTCTTTTCGAATCACGCGGTGGCAGGGAATGATGTAGGCGATCGGGTTGTCACCCACGGCCGAGCCCACCGCGCGTACAGCTTTCGGATGCCCGATCCGCTCGGCGATTTGCTGGTAGGTCGTAACAGCGCCTTGCGGAATGCTGAGCAGTGCTTCCCATACTTTCAATTGGAAGTTGGTGCCTTGCACGAGCAGAGGGAGCTTTTCGAGCGACTGCTGCGCGGGACTGAAAATGCGTCGGACATAACCCGCAGTCAGTTGCTGATCGGGGCGAATGGTGGCGTAATGCCATTTGCGGGCGAGCTCAATCAGCTGAAAGTCACGGGTGGCGTCGTCTACGAATGCCATGGCGCAAATGCCCCGCTCGGTGGCGGCGATAAAACAATCCCCGAAAGGCGTTTCATGAAACCCGTAGCTGATTACCAGTCCTTTACCTGCGCTTTTGAACTCTTGCGGCGTAACGCCCTCAATCGAAATGAAATGGTCGTACACCCGGCTCTGGCTCGATAGCCCGGCCGATTCGGCGAGTTCGGCAAGGTTGCTGGATTCTTTGATCCTGTCTTTCAGGTAGCCTGCCGTAATGTATTGCAGGAAGCGTTTCGGGCTTACGCCGGCCCATTCCGAAAACATGCGTTGGAAGTGAAACTGGCTGATACTCACCTCGCCGGCTACTTCGTTGAGCGTTGGCTGTTCTTTGGCGTTGGCCACGATGTATTCGATGGCTTTCGCGATTTTGTCGTAATTATAAGCTTGCTGGTCCATTGGATTTTTTAATTTGTTGATACAAATTTGGCCCCCAGCGCCCGGGCAGCCAACCCGAAACTTGCGCAAGATCCATTCGATCGTCCGTCCCCGGAAACGGCGTTCGAAACACAAGGTGTACAAGGAGATCTATTAAATGCGAAATGGCTCCTGTACGCGTTGCGGGAGCCATTCGGCAGGGAGGTCGGGGAAAGATCAGTAGTCTTTCTTACCATCCTTTTTAGCCTTCTTATCGGCTCTTTTTTCTTTCAGGGATTTAGTCGCCTCCTTTTTGGTGCTCCCTTTGTCCAGGTTTTTTCCTTTGGCCATGACTATTGAATTTGAGTACTAAGAATCCATTAAATAACAGCAATATCCTGCGCATTTGTATCCCAGGATGCGAAAATTATTGTTTTTGGGTGATCCGGTCCATAATCAGGTTCGCCCGCGCGCCCGTATCGCCGCTACTCGGACTTTTGCCCTCGCCGCGCAACTCTTTCACGATCGATTCAATGAGCGGCTGCTGCACATGCTGCGGATAAGGGATGTGAAACACCTCGATACCTTCCGAAGTTTCGACATGGATATCGAATTTCTCGAAAAATGAAAAGGTAATGCGGCCTTTGGAACCGATGATCTGGGTTTCGTCTTCGCGCTGATCCTTATCGATGGTATAACACCAGCTTCCTTTGCCCAATACGCCGGATTCGAATTCAAAATTAGCGACCACAATATCATCCGCCTCGTACAGGCGCGCCTGGTTGCGTGCGATGCCCGACGCATATTTAACAGGCCCGAAAATGAATTCGAGCAGGTCGAACTGGTGGGAGGCGAGGTCGTGGAAATGCCCGCCGCCGGAAATTTCCGGCTTCACGCGCCAGCGCGGCTTTGCATCGGGCCCAACTTCCTCGTCGTAGGGCTGCCATTGCAGGCAAATGTCGATAAAACGAATATCGCCAATTACTTTTTTGTCGATCAACTCCTTCACTTTCAGGAAGTAATCCAGTGCGCGCCGGTAGTATGCCACGAAAACCGGCACGCCGGTACGTTTGCTTTCTGCATTGATCCGGTCGCATTCGGCGGCAGTTCGGGCCATGGGTTTTTCGATGTAAACCGGTTTCCCGGCCCGCATAGCCTTGAAAGCCAGGCTCTCGTGCGCGTCGGGCGGCGTGGCGATGTAAACTGCATTGATCTCAGGGTCGTTGATGAGCGCTTCGGCGTCGTCATACCATTTGGGCACGCCGTGGCGTTCGGCATAGTCTTTCGCCAGCGCGCCGTCGCGGCGCATTACCGCCACAAGCGAGGAGTTGGGCACTTTATTGAACGCCGGGCCGCTTTTAACTTCGGTCACATTGCCGCAACCGACAATACCCCATTTTATCTGATCCATCGGACAGGTTTTAGGTTTTGAACTAATCAACCTGCATAATAATTATTTATAAACAGAAATCTACTTTAAAACATACTGCAACATTTTTAACGGTACGCATGGAATCACAACCGAATAACCCGCTCCACGGCAAAACGCTTGAAGCGATTTTGAATGAACTCGTAGACTACTACGGTTGGGAGCAAATGGGTTATTATGTCAATATCAATAGCTTTCAGAATGATCCCAGCGTGAAATCGAGCCTCAAATTTTTGAGAAAGACGCCCTGGGCACGTAAGAAAGTGGAAGATTTGTACCTTCAAATGCTGGAACGAAAGTAGTAGGCTGTTTGTAAACCGTTATTCACTTCAACAGATTGAATATTTATGGCTTTTGTAGATTATTATCAGATACTCGGACTTGACAAAAATGCTGACGATAAGGCCATTAAAAATGCTTACAGAAAACTGGCGAGGAAGTATCACCCCGATTTGAACCCGAATGACAAGGAAGCCGAGAAGAAATTCAAGGAGCTGAACGAGGCCAACGAAGTGCTGAGCGATCCGGAAAAACGCAAGAAATACGACAAATACGGCAAAGATTGGCAGCATAGCGAGGAGTTCGAGCGGGCACGGCAGGCGCGTAGCCAGGCAGGAGGACAGGAGGGACAGTGGTTCGGCGGCGGCAATGAAGGATTCTCCGATTTTTTTGAATCAATGTTCGGCTCAGGATTTGGCGGCGGCCGCCAGGCGCGTTTCCGGGGGCAGGATTACCAGGCAGAGATTCATCTGGGCCTTCGCGACGCTTACGAAACACATAAGCAAACCCTTACAGTAAACGGCAAAAATATCCGCATTACCGTGCCTGCGGGCGTCGAAAACGGACAGACTATCAAGATCGCAAACCACGGCGGCCCCGGAAGCAACGGCGGGCCGAATGGCGATTTGTACATTACTTTTTCGGTGGCTGCCGATGAGAAATTCAGGAGATCGGGCAATGATCTGCATTTGAAAACCGAACTGGACCTTTACACGGCTGTACTTGGGGGCGAACTCGTGGTGGAGACATTGAGTGGCAAAGTGAAACTTCCTGTGAAACCCGAAACGCAGAATGGCAGCGTCGTACGCTTAAAAGGCAAAGGCTTTCCGGTTTACAAACAGGACGGCCAGTTCGGTGATCTTTATGTAACTTTTGATATTAAAATACCTACCAACCTGACCGAGCGGCAGAAGGAATTGTTTACAGAATTGTCTAAATCCTGAAAACGATATGGAAAATGATCAATTGATTGCCATTGAAGTATTCTGCACAAGCTATGATGTGGAATATGCATTTGTTGAGTCATTGCAGGAGCACGACCTGATCGAAACGGTGATCGTGGACAACACCCGCTTTTTGCAGATCCCACAATTGAACCGCATCGAGCGTATGATCCGCCTTCACCACGAGCTCGACATTAACCTCGAAGGTATCGAGGCGATTCAGGGCCTGTTGAGCCGCATCGAGCACCTCGACAGGGAGGTCGCCAAGCTCCGCAACCGGCTGCGCTTTTACGAGCCCGGCCTATAATACCTCATGCATTGCCGGATAACCGGTTATCTTTGCACTCCCATTAAAACCAAGGGCAGGCCGACGCTGGTCTGCCCCATTATTTGCCTATGAAATTTGAAGATTACCCCATTGCCGCCGAGATCAAGCGGAGCCTGGAAGCTGCCGGGTTTAAAAAGCCTACTGATATTCAGTTTAAAGCCATTCCGGCGGTGATGAAGGGGGAAGATGTGCTGGCCATCGCGCAGACCGGTACCGGTAAGACGGCTGCTTTTGCGATCCCCGTGGTGGATAAGCTGCATAAACAGAAGTCGTCCAGCCGTTCGGAAGGAATCAAATGCGTGGTGATGGTGCCCACGCGCGAGCTGGCGATTCAGATTGCCGAGGTTTTTACCAGCATTTCCAGACATACCAAAGTAAAGACATTCAGTGTGTTCGGTGGGGTAGAGCAGGGGCCTCAGATCGCCAAACTCGAAAAGGGCATCGATATTCTCGTTTCGACCCCCGGCCGGATGTTCGACCTCGTTAGCCAGGGCCACATTAAGCTCGACCGCGTCGATACCCTCATTCTCGATGAAGCCGATCATATGCTCGACCTCGGGTTTATCAAGGATATTCAGGATTTGATCAAACATTTACCTAAAAGAAGGCAAACGCTGTTTTTCTCGGCGACGATCGATGAGAAAATCAAGAAACTTGCCTACTCGCTGGTAAGGAACGCGATCCGCATTCAGATTTCGCCTAAAAATCCCGTCGCGAAGAATATCGACCATTCCGTTGCATTTGTGGCTATGGATGACAAGCGTTTTTTCCTGGAACGCGTCATCCGCCAGAATCCCGATAAAAAGATCCTCGTGTTCGTACGTACGAAGGTGCGCGCGGAGCGTGTGTATAATGCGCTCGAACGCATGGAAATCAAAAGTCTGACCATTCATGGCGACAAGGAGCAGGCCGACCGCCTGACCGCGATGAATGAATTTAAAAAGGGTAATGTGAAAGTGCTCATCGCAACCGACGTCAGTGCACGTGGTATCGACATCCCTAATGTCGACTATGTGATCAACTACGATTTGCCGGAACAGCCGGAGAATTACGTCCACCGCGTGGGCCGGACCGGCCGGGGAATGCAGAAGGGTATTGCAGTGTCGTTTTGCAGCGACGAGGAAAAGGCGGTGCTCGACCAGATACAGCAATATTTGGATAAACCCATCGCCGTCGTGAAGCTCAGCGCCGACGATTACGCCCAGACACTCGAATTTACAACCGACACTCCGAATGACCTTTCCGCGCTGATGCGGGAAGTAGAGGAATTTCAGTCGAGGCAAAAGAAGAAAGGCAAAAAGTAAGGCAATAAAAAAGGCTTTCAAGAGCAATCCTGAAAGCCTTTTTTGTATGGTAGTGGCCTATTCTTCGAATTTGTCGGCGATAATTTGTCCGCGAATTTCTCCGTACGGATACAGCTCGGTTGGGATGTTGATGTACATCATGCCGAGAATCAGTTGCGTTTGTTGTTCGATGTTCGGCAACTTGTAGGTGCCGCTTACCTGGGCGGTTGGATTGGCAGCCAGTTCTTTGATGATCCCGCCGCGCTCCCAAGCCGGGTTTGCTGCGTTAAGCGTCACCGAAGTTGGGGTGATGTATTGGAAATTAATGTTGTATTTGAGCTCCATCGTGGTCTTGTTGTACTCAAATACGCCGGTACCTTGTGCCGACGAAGTAGCCTTTGGAACGGTCGGGCTACTATTGATTACAGCCGAGAACTTCACAATGTCATCTTTGTGAGGCCCTTCCTCTTTACAGGAAGTTACAAATCCTAACATCAAAACTCCTGCGATTAATAGTAAAAAACGTTTCATTGGCTTTTTCATACAGCGTTAAATTAAAAATTTGATTCCTAAATATACATACAAACTTAAATCCTGCAAAAATGATACCAGTTTGCTGTCATATATTCCAAAGATCACTTTTCCGGATGTAAACGATCCGGTTGTTCCAGATAACCCTGTCCCAGTGGTCGACGGACCCGATTATTGTCAGTTTATGTCCTTTTCCCACCTTTTCGACCACGCCGGCCGCGGATGACGGTTCGTCTCGCAGGAAGGTGTTTTCATTCACTATAATGCACGTTTGATAAAGGGAAGGTACATTTAGTATTCCCAATAACGCCAGCAGATAAACAATGATAGAAACCTTGTGAATCTGCAAAATGGGTTCCTTCCTACGTGTCTTTGTAACCATTATGACAACTATATAGGTGCCCAAAGTTAGTAGCAATATCGGAATGTAATCACCATATTTTCGATAAAATATTATGAAATAGTTGTAATCGTCGAATTCATAGCCACTTAGATTCTGCTCTTTGGCGAGCTTATCCATTTTTTCAAAAAGGTGCCTTGAAGGCTGTGTGAGGGCCAATTTGCTGAGAAAAAAAAGGCAGTCTGTATAATTGTTCGTTTTTTCCGCGAGGAAAGCCAGCTTCAAAAGCAGCGCCTGGCTATTTTTTTCAGTCAAACTGAAATTTTTTTTATACAGTGTCTGCGCCTCCGCATACCGGGCGATAGCGAACAGAGAATCAGCTGTTTTGAGCTCTTTTTGGTTGGCACAAAAGGCGGTTTCCGGCGCGAAAAAGGCGAGGAATAAAAACGAAAAAAACAGGTTTTTCTTGTTAGGCACTTGCATTATACTTTAAAGAATTCTACTTTTGCATCGCAATTACGGAAAACGCCACGGCTAATCCAACACTGCAAACCTTCGAAAGCGTCAAAAAAGCAAGTAGAAAACGATTCCGTAGCTCAGCTGGTAGAGCAATACACTTTTAATGTATGGGTCCTGGGTT
>CAMLNK010000053.1 GCA_946481035.1 uncultured Dyadobacter sp.
AGTTCCCCAAGTTGTTCTTGGGTTAGATTGCGTTCTTTTCTCACAGTGCGGATCATTCGTCCGAGTAAGTCCATGCTCAAACGATGCTCAAACGCCTCACGTCGTGGGGTGCCTCTTTCTCCCACATGCTTGTCGATCATCTCGTCCAAAGTGTAGATTTTCATTTTTTGTTGTTTCATAATGTGTGTTTCCAAATTTAGAAACTTCTAAGTTAAAAAAATATCCTGATCAATATGCCGATCAGGATATTTTGAGGGGTTAACCTTTCACATTATTAGTACCATACTTCCCGCGTTGCGGCCGCGAGAGCATTGCAGTTGCTTCCTTGTCATTAATGAATTGCTCCTTTTTAGGATCCCATTTCACTTTCCGGCCGAGCTTCATGGCTGTGTGTGCGAGCAGGCACGCGGTACATGAGCGGTGCGCGATCTCGGCATGGCTGATGGTCTGTTTGCCGCTCTGGATGCTTTCGATCCAGTTCTGGTGCTGCTCGGGGCTTTCGTACAGATGGATTTCGTTGGCCTGGATTACAGAACCGAGGATTTTCGGGTCGCTGGCGTAGAATGCCTTGTTTTCTTTGGCATTCTGTGCAGCAACAGGGTCGGAGGCAGTAACGCCCACATTTCCGCGGGAAACGAAAATCCAGCCCTCGGTTCCTTCGAACTTTACGCCATTCGGATTGGTACCGCCGATTTCCATCGTCACGCCGTTTTCATACAATGCATTCACCAGGAAATCCCCGTGCACATCCCAAAGGCCTGAGCCTTTCGCAGGGAATGTCGCCTTGCCTTCGATTTCGATTGGTCCGGTCAGTTCGGTGTCCATCCCCCAATGCGCGATATCGATATGGTGCGAGCCCCAGCCGGTGATCATACCCGCGCCGAATTGTTCGAGGCGAAGCCATCCCGGGCGGTCGTTAATGTCCGTTTGGGAATGCACGCGGTCGAGCGTGTAGTAAATCTCCGGCGTCGAACCGAGCCACATGTCGTAGTTCAGGTTAGACGGAACAGGCATCTGTGCCGTGTTTCCTCCCGCAGGATCGCCCGGAAGGCCCACATATACTTTTTTAAGTTTTCCAATCCGGCCATTGCGTACCAGCTCGCATGTGCGTTTGAACTGTGGCCACGGGTTCATCGAACGCTGTTGGCTGCCCAATTGGAATATCACCCCTTTCTTCTTGATCATATCGGCCATCTGCCGACCTTCGCGGATCGTGAGCGAAGTAGGTTTTTGCATATAAATGTGCTTCCCCGCAACGGCCGCTTCCATCGCAGGTTGCGCGTGCCAGTGGTCGGGCGTACTGATGATGACGGCGTCGATGTCTTTCCGGCCCAGTATTTCGTGGTAATCGTCGTAAGTTTTTACTTCGAGGTATTTCTCCTTGCCGGTACGCTCTACATATTTCCGCTCGATCCATTCTTTGCCTTTTGCCAAACGGTTTTTGTCAAGATCGGCCACGGCAATCACGTGCGCGGCTTCATTTTTGATCACCTCCGGAAGGTCGTGCGTGGAGCCGATGCGGCCGAAACCGATCTGACCGATATTGATCTTGTTGCTCGGCGCATTCTTGCCGAAAACGGATGCCGGCACGATGGTAGGAAACATCGATGCCGCGATAATGCCGGCTGTACCTTTGGCGGTGGCTTTCAGGAATGACCTTCTGTCCTGATTTTGCTCCTTCTGATCTTTCATTTTGTATGCAGATTTAGGATTGATGACTGATATGTTCGTGATTATTTCGAGAGTGCCGGAATCGTATTCCGTACCGCATCCTGTGGGCTGGTCGCGTAGGCCTTGCTGTAATTTCTGGGTTTCTGCGGCCCGATAGCCCATTCAATGGCGCCGAGGATGTGTTTGCGGAGATCGTCCTTTTCGTAATCCTCTTTCTGATGGCCGAGAGAAGAGTAGAATGCACGACCGCCGTCGTATTCATGCCACCAGACCGACGGGAACACGTCGCCAAAAGTATCCAGCGCTTTTCCAGCGGGTTTCTGAATCGTAGAATGATCGTTCACCGCCAGCACATTCAGGTTCACGCCAAGCTCTTTGATAAAGTAAAATTCATCGACTTGACGTGGCCAAACCTTGCCCAAATGCGAAAGCGAAGGATTTTTGGTATCCAAAATTTTTACTGAAAAGCTTTGTCCCGGCTCATGCCAGAAGAACGTACCGCCCAGCAGATCCTTGAACCACCGCCATTTACGCTCGGTGCCGGAAGCCGAATGCAATCCCACGAAATTGCCGCCTGCCTGAATATAGCGCATCAATGCAACGCGCTGCGCGTCAGTGTCGAAAACATCGTTGTTGGTGTTGGAAAACACAAGACAATCGTATTGTTTCAAATTCTCGTCCGTAAACTTCGAAGGGTCGGAAGTGGTATCCACCGCAAAGCCGTTTTGTTTTCCCAATGCGAGAATCGCTACTTTGGAATTGGCAATGTTGTCATGCACATAGCCCTTCCCGTTTTTGGTATAAACCAGGACTTTGACCTTATTCCACTTGATTTTCTGTGCGTGTGTGCTCACCGGCCCGCCAAACCCGAGGAATAGCAGGCAGAGCAGGCATGTTGTCAGGATGTTTTGCTTTTTCATTGATGTAGTATTAGAAAAGGTATTGGTTATAAATGAATGCGTTACAAATCGTAACGGTTTGTAATACTAAAATCCAATCGAATTCCCTCCATCCACAGGCAGCGAAACGCCTGTGATGAATTTTGCGGCTTCCGAGCTCAGGAAAACTGCTGCCCAGCCGATATCGTCCGGTTTGCCCCAGGTAGCCATCGGCGTGCGGTCCATGGCTTTGTCACGGCGCGAGGGGTCGCCGTTCATGGCGGTGAGCATCATCGGCGTTTCGATAAAACCGGGAGCGATGGCGTTCACACGTACATTATAGGGTGAAAATTCGGTGGTTAATGCCTTCACCATCCCGCCGACGGCCGATTTGGACGCGGTGTAAGCGACCACTCGATCGATACCATATAATGCAGCCATAGAAGTGATCATGATAATAGAGCCGCGCTTGCGTTCCACCATTCGCTTGCCGCATTCACGCGTGATCGAGAAAACGGCGTGGAGGTTGGTCTGGATCACACGGTCGAAATCCTCGTCGGAGACTTCCACAGCATGTTTTTTCATGTTAATGCCGGCATTATTGACCAGAATATCGATTTCTCCGACTTCCGTTTCAATGGCCCCGATCAATGCGGGCAGCGATTTGAGATCGGTGATGTCGTTGACAAAATAGCGTGCATTCGCGCCAAGCTTTGGCAATGCTTCTTTCAACACATCCTCACGCCTGCCTGTGATCACGAGCTGCGCGCCCGCTTGTGCGAGGCATTGTGCAATGTAAAAGCCAATGCCGCTTCCGCCGCCGGTTACGAGGGCAATTTTGCCTTCCAGTGAGAAGATATTCAATGATGGTACTGTTTCGATTTGACTATTAGTGGACATTATTTTAAATGCTATAAATCCTGATTAAAACTCCTGAACCGACCGTGCAATGCTCAATTCCAGGCCCCGCAGCTCGGCCAGCGCTTTGAGCCGTCCGATCATGGAATAGCCCGGATAGGTCTTTTTGTGCAAGTCGTCGAGCATTTGAAAACCGTGATCGGGGCGCATAGGGAGTAGGCTATCGGTATAATGTGCCGCACTGCGCCGCAACTCTTCCTGATGCAATGCTTTGACTACCTCAAACATATCCACATCGCCATTCAAATGCGGCGCTTCATGGAAATTACGGTTGTCTTCGGCTTCCCGTTTGGTGGTTCTGAGATGGACAAAATGAATGCGGTCGCCAAACCGGCGGATTATTCCGGGCAAGTCATTGTCAGCGCGAACACCGAGTGAGCCGGTGCAGAATGTAATGCCGTTGGCGCGGACATCGCATGCGTTCATCAGCTGCGCGAAATCGGCTTCGGTACTCACCACCCGCGGCAGGCCGAGCAGTGGCCGCGGCGGATCGTCGGGATGAATGCACAGGTTAATGCCCAGCTCCTGTGCCACCGGCGCAACCTGACTCACGAAGTAATAGAGGTTTTCGCGCAGCTCTTTATCGCCGATTTGCGCATATGCATTGAGCAACTCCTGGAAATTGGCAAGCTCAAAAGCCTCTTCCGAGCCTGGTAATCCCAATAAAACCGTGTTTGTCAGGCCCTGGATTTCGGCGGGCGACATGTTTTGCAGCTTCTGCCGGGCCGATTCCCGTACCTGTTCGTCGTAATCCGTTTCGGCGCCGGGCCGTTGAAGGATGTACAGGTCGAACAATGCGAAATCCTCCCACACAAACCGCAGCGTTTTATGGCCTTCCGGGAATGTGTAGGTGAGATCGGTGCGCGACCAATCGAGTACCGGCATGAAATTGTAGCAAACCGTGCGGATACCCTCCGCTGCAAGATTGCGCAGCGACTCCTTGTAGTTTTCGATATATTGCCCGCGCGACGGCAGCCCTTTCTTGATATGCTCATGTACCGGTAGGCTCTCGACCACTAGCCATTTCAAAGCAATGTGCCGCTCATTACCCGCTTCGACCAGCGAAATTCTTTCACGGATTGCTTCTTTCGTCCAGACGTCGCCAACGGGCACCTGATGCAACGCGGTCACGACGCCGCTGCACCCCGCCTGGCGGATGTCCATCAGCGAAACCGGGTCATTGGGGCCGAACCAGCGCATGGTGTGAATCATAACTAAATGAGTTTTTTATAAAAATATAAATATAATCTTGTATTGTAACCGATTGCATTAACTTGCCGTAAATTTTGGCCACAGGGGTTTCCGTTAAAAAAAGGCCGTCAAGTTCAAAGCATAAACAACAGACGGGAAATGCCCCTGTGATCCCCTACAAGAAAAGAATAATGGAAAAGGAAATTACCATTTATGACCTCGCAAAAATACTCGCATTGTCGCCCGCGACAGTGAGCAGGGCATTGAACGACCATCCTGCGATTAACGCGAAAACCAAGGTGCTCATTGCAGAGAAGGCTGCCGAGCTAGGTTACCGTTCCAACACATTTGCGAGCCATTTGCGAACGCGTAAGACCAATACGCTAGGTGTGATCGTGCCGAGGTTAAACAGTAATTTTATGTCGACGGTACTCGCCGGAATGGAAGAAGTGGCCAATAATGTGGGGTATAACTTGCTGATCAGTCAATCGTTAGAGTCTGAATTGAAGGAGCGGGCCAATGCCAAAACGATGTTCAACAGCCGTGTGGACGGCCTGCTGGTGTCTGTTGCTTACGACACCGATTCATTTGAACATTTCTCCACGTTCATCAGTCGGAATATCCCCGTTCTGTTCTTCGATCGGATCATGAACCATCCCCAATGCGGCGCCGTGATTATCGACAACGAGCAGGCTGGCTACGACGCCACGCGCCATTTGCTGGATGAGGGCTGCCGGAGAATCATGCACGTGACCGGCGACCTGCGAAGAAATGTGTATGCCGATCGACTGGAGGGTTTCAAACGCGCGTTAACCGGATCAAATATACCGCGGAATAATCGACTCATTTTATCAACGGATCTCAGCCAGGAAACCGGCAGGGCAATTGCGGAGCAAATCGAACAAATGGACGAAAAGCCGGACGGCCTCTTCATTGCCAACGACCTTTGCGCGGCGATTTGCATGCAGGCTTTGAAGGAAAAAGGGTACGCAATTCCCGACGACATTGCTATCGTGGGTTTCAACAATGACCCTGTTTCGCAAGTGGTATCGCCTCAGCTCACCACTGTTTTTTACCCGGGTTACCAAATGGGCAAAACGGCAATGACTACAATGATCGGCCAACTAAATGGCACCAAACTCATCGATCATTCAGAACCAATTATTCTTCGCTCGGAACTGATTATCAGAAGGTCGTCGATTCGGTTGGAGAAGTCGTAAATTGCATTACATTCAACGTTTGCCAAACGCATTCTCTTGTAATTCACTATTTTTGAAACAAAGCAGAAACATGGAAGCTGTGGCTGAAAGACTCTATTCGCTGGAAGAATACTTCGCCTTTTGTGAAACCCACGAAGGCCGGTTCGAATTCGTCAACGGAGAAATCATCGAGATGTCTGGAGAAACAACTACTTCCAATAGGATTGCCGGGAATATTCATCGCTACCTGGACAAGGTTTTAGAAGAAGGAAAATATGAATTATACCAAAATGCCGTAAAACTTCGCGTAGAAGATGGTAAGGTGTTCCGTATTCCCGATTTTCTTATTTGTGAGGAAGAGGGCGATGCCATACGCTATACCACGCTTCCGCTTCTGATCGTAGAGGTGTTGTCTGAAAGTACGGCAAAAGTTGACAAGTTTGATAAGCTCCGCGAATACTCTCGCATTGCATCGCTCCAATATTACCTCATTGTCGAGCAAGCCAGATGTAGCATAGAGGTTTACATCCGCGACGGCGAGCGCTGGTATATTGAAGGTTATAATAAGTTAGAGGACGTCATTAAATTAGCCTATTTCAACGCCGAACTCCCGCTTTCAGCGATTTATAAAAAGGTTGTTTTTTCAGATGCGACTTCTTTTTAATTTTTGTCAAAACTTAACACAAACACCTGCTGCACACCCTTCCCGGCCTCATTCTTAACCAATCGGTTAAACGCCAAAACCTTCCCGTCCGCCGACCAAACCAGATTACTCGTAACAAACTCCGAAGGCTCCGTTAGTACCTGTATCCGTTGCTCAAATGGGGCGTCGCCTACCTCGCAAAGCACAATGCTACCTTCATAAACATAAGTTACGTGTTTCCCACCCGGATGCCAGCGGAGGTTGCCGGTAATGTCGGAAGCGCATTGAGTAACTTGGCGCGGCTTGCCTCCATTAGGTGAAATGGTGAAAATCTGGCTGATACCTTTTGAATCTTTGGCCAAAAAAGCCAGCTGGCTGCCGTCCGGCGAAGAGCGGACAATGCCGGCACAGCCCGGGTGCGGTGTATTGGCAGTAAATGTCAGGCGACGCTGAACGCTACCTTTCGGAGGCATTGGGAAGTCGGTATTGGTGCCTTCCAGCGGCCCCAGCGGTCCCGGTTGGGTAATGTCTTCGGGAATATCGACGATGAAAAGCTCCGGTACGTCGTTGCCGTTTTTGTCTTTAACAGTACCCAGAAATGCCCGGGCGATTTGCCGCGAGCCGTTTGAAGTAGTGTAACCATTCATCCCTACCCAACTGTCGCTTGCAGCATGGCTGATCTCATCACTGCCCGGAGTCGGATTTGGCACAACCCGTACCACCAATGCGCTGAACCATTCGCCCGATACATTTTCAGGATTTTCATCCACTTTAACCGCTTTGATTTTTTTGGAGATACCAATCGTCCGCAGGTTGCGCTTCTGTCCGGACGAATCTTCCAGTGCTTTCAGGATAGCATCATTATAAGTGAAGCCGATCCATTGCCCGTCGCCGCTCCACTCGTGCCGGTGCGTGCCCCCGCGTAATGCGCCGGGCGTGTAAGGGGGCGTCACATCGCGGGCGTCCATGTATACGGGTACATTCGGGCGGGCGTCGTGGATGATCACACCCGTTCGGCGCCATTGCTGGTAGGGGTTCTCTTTGGAGGTGTTGGACAGGCCATGAATGAATACCACAGCGCTTTCTTTTGGACTATAACTCACAGCGCCAGCGCCGGGGCCCCATGCTGCATTGCCTTTAATATCAAAAAGAACTTGTTTCTCTCCCGTTTCAATGTTCACGCGCTCGATCCGCGCCGATTCCGCAATACCGCCGTCGTCCGTTCTGGTGTCGTATACAAGCCACTTTCCGTCCGGCGAAAAGTTGTCGTTGTTGTCCAGGTCGTGATGGTAGGTCAAATCATCGGTGATTTGTTTTTCTGCGGTGTCGGTCTGGCAGGATTGCATGCTTATGAAAGTTAGGAACGTTAAAACCGGGATAGAAACAAGTCTCATGGCAAAATCTACTTTTGGGGAGCGCTGATAATACCTAGGTAGCGGCCCATCCAGTAGGGCAGGAGCCAGATATCACCAGCACTATGCTCGCCCGAGCCATTGCCGCCATTGCGGTCGAGGTTGAACATATTGCCATTGTGACGCTGAATAGGGCGCTCATCGGGCGGCAATACCTCCTTCGTGGTCTGCTTGCGGAAATTAGGTTCCAATTTTTCGATATCCTTGCGGTGGCTGTTCTTGATCACCCAATCGATCAGGTCCATCGGATGTTCGCGCAAATACCACGCAGATTCGTTCAGATCAAAATCTTTGGTACCTGTCAATGCGGTAAAAATGTTCCACGCACCTTCTTTTTCGGGGCGTTCTGCCTGCCAGTGATCGATAATCTGCTTTTTGTAGCTGGCTTTCAGCGTATCGTTGAAAGCGTAGCGGTACAGCCCCCAGTAGCCGAGAAAATACATTTCGTCGTCCGAATGGTTCCAGCCGTCGGACATGTGCTTTGCGTGGTCGTCGGCATCTTCCGGCGCACGGCCAATGATGCTCATCGGCCGCATCATGTTTTCGAAATAGCCGTGCTTGTTCATCAGCTCGAATGCTTTGGCTTTGTATTTCTCCTTTTTGGTGAAATGGTAGGCGGTTTGCAGCATGGCCACGATATTGGACGAGTTCAGCTTGCGGTCGCCGACGTTGGTCGGGAACCCATTCACATAATCGGGATGCCATTTGCCCCACATGGTAGGCTTGCCGTCGAAGTCGATGAGGTACATGTTGTTTTTAACAATGTGCGACATGACAGTATCGATGAGCATAATGGCCTGTTTCTTGATTTTCGGGTCGTCGATCAGCTCAGCCGCCGCGCCGAATGCGAAAATATGTCCGATCACCTCGTCGCTGCTGGTAGTTGATTTCCAGTCCCATTCTTTTTCAGGAGAATGCTGCCAGCGCTCGACGTCGGCCAGCTCATTCATATGCCCCGAACGTTCAAAGGAACGTGCCGGAAATCCTGCCACCGGGTTCACCGTGTAAAGCCGCTCCATAGCGTCCATCGATTCGCGGCAGTTTTGCAATGCGTCGGGGTCTTTGGTAGCCGCATAGCGGAAAATCTGCCCGCCGAGGTACATTGATGTCCACAGCCCGTCATTATCAGAGTCTTCGGTGTAGCCGGTCGACAAATCTCCATGATTCAGGCCGGTCAGTTGTGAGTTGAATCCGTTCCGGATGTGGCGCAGCCGTACTTGCTGGTCAAAGAGTTTAGCCTTTTCTTCCAAAGTCATGGATTTGAACTGAATTTGTCCCAAACCTTTGGTAGTAAGCACCAGCACCGAGTTTTTAGGGCCTTTTGCAATGTCTGTCACTACATTGCCCGGAAGCCAGCGCTCGCCGAAATAGTAGTCGAACTTGCCATCGGCGCGCAATGCAAATGCACCCATGTTTGAGCCAAACCACACTTTGCCGTTCACTTCTTCCACCGTGGTGATTTTAGTTACAGGCAACTTGCGGTTAATGCTGCCGGTTTGTTTGCCGGTTGGTATATCCAAAGAAAGATAGCCGTCGCTGGTACCAATGATGATTTTGGTTTCTTTCGAAGCAATATCAAATGCGGTAAAATCGGAGCCTGAGAGTACTTTGGTCAATTTTTTGTCCTGAACACCGAGTTTATAAAGCGATTTATTCCCCAAAATCCAGAACTGGTTTGCATTATCCTGAAATGCCAGGCCGATTACCGAATCATCAGGCAGTTTACCATTCCAAAGGCTTTTTGAATCCTTAATCAACTCCAATGAAGTGCCGTCGGAAACGAGGAATGTAAAATCCTTACCACCCGTGAACAGGCTGGCCTTCGAAAGATTATGTTTCGAAAACAGTGTCCCCGCCCAGGCGTTGCTGAACACGACCTGGTCGGTGAGGTAAACCAGCTGATCGTCATAGGAAGTGAGCGCGGTAATGTTTTTATCCTTCATGTAACGGTATTGGCGGTCGGGAACTACTTTGCCGGGGTATAGAAACTGGCCGGCATAGGTATGGCGCAGCCCTTCATTGGCAAGCATCTGGATAATGCCGTTGCGGTCGGAGGCAACCTGGCGGAGGGAGCTCTGGGTGGTATCAGCGTAATATTTAATGCTGAAATCCTGCAAATAGGGCTTGTCCTTGTACACTGGCTGCATCTGCGCACGCGTGAAAGTCACGCCCGTCAGTAATAGGAGGGATAATAAAAAGTGCTTCTGCATTGTATTGAGTTGGTTATTTGACTTTTTTTCTTCTTTCCATCATCTCTTTCCAGGTGGTCAGGATAATGCCTTCGGATTGGATGAATGCTTTCAGGCCGGGGTCGAGCATAGAGAGCATATCGGCATACCGCGACCCGCCCGACGCGCTGATGTATTTGAAATCGTCGGTAACATCACTGCTGTGGACGATCATCATAGCCACGCCGGGCTGCATTTTGCGGATCGTTTCGATGAATTTCTGCGCTTTGTATTTGCCCCATTTTGCAGGGGTAACGTCGCTGCCTTCCGGTTTCCAGTCGCCGCTGATCGTATGCAGGTCGTCGAGCACGGGGAGGCCCGCCGCCCATATTTTCTGCCCGAACTCGGCCGAGCGTTTGGTGATTTCAGGCTCGGGAAGCTCCATTCCCTCTTTCCATTTGCCCTCGGCTTTCAGCTTTTTGACCAATGGATTATTCAAACACTCTTTCAAAAGCTGGTTATTCCCGCCGGGGAACATGACCGGAATGCCAAATTCCGTCCCGACTTTAATGTATCGTTCCAAATAGGGAATATGCGCGAACAGCGTGCCCATATGCGAA
>CAMLNK010000054.1 GCA_946481035.1 uncultured Dyadobacter sp.
CGACACGCATATCCAATTCCGAAACCCTCCCTTGCCGGAGGGTTTCGTCGTTTATAGCATAGGCAAGGGTTTTGCATTTCGTATAGTGTTGTTTTTCCAGCTTAAAACTGCGCAGGCAGCAGGGAGCCAAGGGCGAAGCAGGAGCGGCAAGCCATTTGAAAATACGATATCTTTTGATTTTCAGTCAGATGAGGCGGCCGACGGGGTGGTAGCTGCGGGAAGAAGCCTCGGTTGCCCGACCTGGTAAGACCCGGCCGGATGGCACCGAAAAAGCTGATCAGGTGGGCTGGGGAGGCGTTTTTAAATGGGGATTAGCTCTACATTCTGAAATATAGTACTCAGTATGTGGAAATAACTACGCAATCTTCGGTAACGCACCTCTACGTTGAGTCAAGATTGGATAAAGAGTCGTAAATTTAAAGCACCAAGAGAATGTAAATTTTACCCTTAGTTGCTATATGCAAAGACAGACGCAGACGCAGAGACAGACTTTAAAATACTCTCCCTTGCAAATTCAGATGCTGAATTTACTGCACCTGACTACAATGGAGCTTGAACAAAGGATTAAGGAAGAACTGGAAGAAAACCCCATACTGGAAGAAGGGAAGGAGGAGAGTACGTCGGAGGAAGCGCCCGAAGAGTTTGATGATTCAGACGTTTCTTCGGGTGGAGAAGACAACAGCGTGCAGGATTATTACGACTGGGACGAGTTCCGGGACGATGATATTCCCGACTATAAAACCTATGCGAACAACCAGTCGGCGGACAATGAATTATACACCCGGCCGATGGTGGAGGCGATCTCGTTCAGGGATGACCTCAAACAGCAGGTACACTTTCTGCAACTGGATGAGCGTCAGCAACTGATCGCCGACTTCATCCTCGATTCGCTCGACGAGGACGGGTTCCTCAGAAGGGAAAGCGATGTGATTGCGGACGATATTTCATTTGCGAACAGCATGTTTATCGATACCGATGAAGTGAACACAATGCTGAAAATCATCCAACAGCTCGATCCGCCCGGAATTGCAGCCAGCGATTTGCGGGAATGCCTGCTTATCCAGCTCAACCGCATGGAAAACCAGAACGAAACATGGAAATGGGCCTATAAAATCGTTACGGACGCATTCGATGAGCTGGGATCACGCAATTATGACAAGATCATGCGGATCACAGGTCTGGACGAAGAGTCGTTGAAGAAAGCCATTCAGCTGATAACGACCCTCAATCCGAAACCGGCATCGGGATTGCGGAATGATTCCATCGTGAACGAAAGCATCAAGCCCGACTTTATGCTTTGGTACACCGAGGATGGGGAGATTGAGGTGCAGCTGACCTGGGGAAACAGCCCCGCATTGAAGCTGAACAAGGTTTTTACCCAGATGGCGGAGCAAAAGCAGGATAAAGCCACCAACCAGTTCCTCAAAAACAAGATGAATTCGGCAAAGTGGTTTATCGATGCCATCAAGCAGCGTGAAAACACGATGCTGAACACATTGAAGGCGATTGTCAGGCTGCAATATGACTATTTCCAGACCGGCGACATCAAGAAACTGCGTCCGATGATCCTGAAAGATGTGGCGGAAATCATCGATATGGATATTTCCACCGTATCTCGTGTTACCACCAACAAATATGTGCAGACGCCATTCGGGATTGTGTTGCTGAAAGACCTCTTTACCGAAGGCGTGACGAATGAGGACGGTACGGAGGTGTCGAACCGCGAGATCCAGGAGGCGATCCGCGAGATTGTGGCGGCCGAGGACAAACGCCACCCGTACAATGACCAACAAATTACAGATATGCTTGCCGAAAAAAGCTATTCCGTTGCCAGAAGGACGGTGGCCAAGTACCGTGAGCAGTTGAATATACCTACCGCGAGGTTGAGAGTTACTATTTAAAAACAAGTTAAGCCCTTACACCCGGCATGAAAAAAATAGTTGTTGTTGATGATGAAGCGGATATTTGCTTCCTTTTGAAGCGTTTTTTGTCAAAAAATGATTTTATAGTAGAAACAGCCCAGAATGGTAAAGACGGGCTCGCATTGATAGAATCCATTTCTCCCGACCTCGTCATGACCGATTTCAGGCTGGGGGATATCACCGGCACCGAGTTGCTGACGACCATCAAAACCAAAAGACCGAATGTGCCTGTTTTGATCATTACCGGCTACTCGGACATCAAAGTGGCCGTGAATGTGATGAAGCTTGGTGCATACGATTACATTACCAAACCGCTTTTCCCCGACGAAATCCTGGTTACCGTAAAGAAAGCCATCGCCGACGCGGAAGCATCTGAGAACGAGGAGCAGCAATATGTTGCTCCGGCGTCTTCCGACGGCCATTCGGAACCGGCGAAGCCCGCCCGTAAAAACCAGGCACGCACGAAAGCAGGCTACGTAATGGGCAGTAGCGATGTTTCCGACAATCTTTTCCGGCAGGTCGATCTGGTGGCTCCTACCAATTTCAGCGTGATTATTTACGGTGAAAGCGGTTCCGGGAAAGAGGCCATCGCGCAGGAAATCCATAACAGATCGAAGCGGAAGGACATGCCTTTTGTAGCAATGGACTGCGGTGCAATTTCAAAGGAGCTGGCGGGAAGCGAGTTGTTCGGGCATGAAAAAGGGTCATTTACCGGTGCATTACAAACCAAAATAGGCCATTTCGAGCTGGCAAACGGCGGTACGCTCTTCCTCGACGAGGTGTCCAACCTTTCCTACGAAATACAGGTTGCGTTGCTGCGTGTTGTGCAGGAGCGTAAAATGCGCCGCATCGGCGGGTCGAAAGAGATCGATCTGGACGTGCGGATTATCGTTGCGAGTAACGAGCGACTGCTCGATTCGGCACGTAACGGGAAGTTCAGGGAAGATCTTTATTACCGTTTCAACGAATTTACGATCGAAGTGCCGGCATTGCGGAACCGCAAGGAAGACCTGATGCTTTTTGCAGGCGCGTTTTTGGAAACTACCAATGTGGAACTCGGGAAGAATGTCAAAGGATTTTCGGAAGAGGTTAAAAACGATTTCCTGAATTATTCATGGCCGGGTAACCTTCGTGAGCTTAAAAACGTGATCAAGCGATCGACGCTGCTTTCGGATGGGGAGCTGATTGAGGAAAAAGCATTGCCGTTCGAGATCGTGAACTATAAACGTTTGAAGGACCTCGACGACGAACCGGCCCCGGCGGCAAGTTCGGCGGCATCGCTGTTGTCGGATAATACCGATGGCGACGAAACCAAGCCAAGCCTGAAAACCGTGGCCAACGAAGCGGAATATGACATGATTATGCAGGTGTTGCGGGATGTCAATTTC
Source organism: uncultured Dyadobacter sp. (assembly GCA_946481035.1). The sequence goes on from CAMLNK010000054.1 coordinate 3,311, forward strand.
AATAAAAGCAAGGCGGCGCGTTTACTGAACATCGACCGCAAGACGCTTTACAACAAAATGAAACAATTTGATATCTGACAGGGGAACAGGCACGCGGAATGAATAGCAAACTGATCAGGGTATTGTTGGTGGACGACGACGAGGATGATTATTTCCTGACCCGTGAATATTTTCAGGATCTGGTCAACTGGAAGTTCGATATCACCTGGTGCGCCACTTTCAGGGAAGCGGAAGCGCAGATCAGGAACAATAAGTTCGACCTGTACCTGTTTGACTACCTGCTCGGTGAAAATACCGGTATCGACCTGATCGAGCTTGCCTGCAATTTTGAATGTGAAGAGCCGATTATCCTGCTGACAGGTAAAGGCGATACCAAAATCGCGGTAGAGGCTCTACGCCTCGGAGCTGCGGATTACCTCATCAAAAGCGAGCTGGATGCCGAAAAACTGGAACGAAGCATCCGATATGCATTGGAACGGACGTCCGTTCTGAAAGCATTGCGCCACAGCGAACGCCGCTACCGCCGGGTTTTTGAAGAATCGAACGATTTCCTGTTTATCTGCGACCTTGAAGGCAATATCATCGATTTCAACGAAGCTGCGAGTATCCTCACGGGCTATTCGGGCGGGCAGTTGAAGGAGAAAAAAATCACCGAACTCGTGGAAGACCCTTCATTTGGAACACGCTGGAAAGACATTGCCGACCAGCCGATTCACGACCACGAGGTGCGCTTGCTGACAAAAGACGCGGACAAAAAATACTGTCTTTTCTCCGCCTCGGTGGAAGTGGACGACGACCACCCCTATATTCAGGGCCGGTTGCACGATATGACCGCCCGCAAACAATCGGAAAAAGAACGGTTGTTTTCGGAAAAAATGGCGGTTACCGGCAGGCTCGTACGCATGCTCGCGCACGAGGTGCGTAACCCGCTCACGAACGTGAACCTTTCGGCTGAGCAGCTGGAAATGGAGCTCGCCGATGAGGACCACAAGTTTTACACACAAATCATCAAGCGCAATTGCACGCGCATTAACGACCTCATTACACAATTGCTGCAACCATCCAGTTCCGAGGACATTGAGCTCGTGGAAAGCTCGGTGCATTCGGTATTGAGCCAGGCTATCAGCGCCGCGCTTGATCGGGTGCAACTCAAAAGGATCCAGATCGTAAATGAGTTCGCAAACGAGGAACTGGCATTGCCGCTCGACCGGGTCTCGCTCCAAATGGCTTTCCTGAACCTCATTACCAATGCTATCGAAGCCATGGAAGAGGACCGCGGAGTGCTGCGGATCACAACGAGAAACCATGGCGACCATATCCAGGTCGTGTTTGTCGATAACGGCTCGGGTATCAGCGAGGAGCACATGGACAAGATCTTCGAGCCCTATTTCACCGGTAAAAACAATGGAATGGGAATCGGGCTATCCACCACGATGAGCATTATCCATGCACATCACGGGCGCATCGAGGTGCAGTCGGAGCTGGGTGTAGGCACCACATTCACCATCAGTTTCCAAACGGCCAAATAATTGCTGGCAGCTGCATGAAGCGATGGTTTTCGTGCAACGATCGAGCATGGACGCGCGTAAGGAGAGAAAAAACCGGCGCACTTCTATGAAACCCATTTTTACACTCCTCTTCCTTGCCGCATTTCTTCAAGTCCGGGCGCAGGACGCCGATTACTACCAGAAGATTTACACCAAACCCATTGGCGCAAAGCCGTACAATACCGAATCCCTGCTCAAAAAGTTTGGCGATGTGAAGGTCCACGACCGCTGGTATGTGGGCGTAAGCGGTTTTGTGCGGAACGACAAGAATACGATCAACAACGATTTTGATGAACTGATCGGCACTCAGTCACCCACGGTATCGGCCTGGGGAGCTACCGCGGGATGGGTTTTCAAGGAGCAATGGAATGTGGAGCTGGAATATAACCGCTCGGCGATCCATAATGTGCTGATGATTTACGGGGATAATCCTCTGAAATACCAGATGGAAAATGATAAGAACAGTCTGATTGTCCGCGGGAAAATGCGGCTGCTTTTCGGTAAACCGTCCGTGCGTAAGTCGGCATTCTGGATCAGTGCGGGGGCGGGGCTGGTGCCTAATTCGGGCAGGTCGAAAGATTATATGGAGTTTTCAGGTTACCGCGAGAAGGGGCGCCGGCAGGGCGTGGATACGCTATTCATGTCGAGCGACACGCGCATCGCGAAATCCATGACAGGCCTGATGGAAGCATCGGCGGAATATGTGATCAAGGTTGCGAAATCGATCGATATGTCGCTTTTTGCCCGGAAACAGTGGGGTATGGGCAATTCGCTAACAACCGATCTGGTATACAAAGTGAATGGCGTGGAAACGGAACGGGCGCGGATCGAAGGCGACGGTTCGGGCTGGAACTTCGGTATTTCGCTGCGCTATGTTTTCCATATTGGTTATGATTTTTCTACTTTGAATCATAGTGGGAAAATATAAAATGCGGGATTAAGTAACACGAAATCGTACTTAGTTGTCAGTCTGAGCGGCCGGGTTCGCTCAGACTGACGTTTTACTTCCTATGACTAACCTTCATCCTTTTCAAGCGTACTTCGAGACCTTGATCTTCCGATTGAAGAACCCGTAAATGATCGGGAATACCAGTAATGTAAGCACGGTAGCCGTGATCAACCCGCCGATTACCACAATGGCCAGCGGCTTTTGGGTTTCCGAACCGATCCCGGTTGACACTGCCGCCGGCAGCAACCCGATAGCAGCCATTAATGCGGTCATAATCACCGGTCTGATACGTGATTTCACGCCTTCCCTGATCGCCTCATCGAGCGTCATCCTGGCCGCCAGGTTTTTATTGAATACTGAAATCAATATCACCCCATTCTGAACGCAGAGACCGAAAAGGGCTATAAAACCGACCCCCGCCGAGATACCGAAGTTCATATGCGTGACGTGCAGCGCGAGGATACCGCCGATCAGTGCGAACGGCACGTTGATCAATACCAGCCCGGCATCTTTGGCATTGCTGAACATGATGAACAGCAAAATGAATATCCCGATCAGACTGATAGGTACCACCTGTCCCAGCCGCGCCGTGGCCCGTACCTGGTTTTCGAACTCGCCCGACCAGCTTACCGAATAGCCTTTTGGCAATGATGAAAGCAATGGCTTCACCTTCGATTGCGCTTCGGCGATGGTACTGCCGAGGTCGCGCTCGCGGACGGAGAATTTCACGCCGATAAAGCGCTTGTTGTTGTCGCGGTACACGAATGCAGGCCCGGTAACGGTGCGGATCGTGGATATTTCTTTCAAAGGAATTTTACCCCCTGTAAGCGTAGGCACCATCAGCTGCTGAATGTCGTCGACCGTGCGGCGGTATTGCTGCTCATAACGCAGTCGGATATCAAATTTCCGCTCGCCTTCGTAGAGAATGGATGCCGTTTTACCACCTATCGCCATTTCGATCACCGCCTGGGCATCGGCAATGCTCACGCCATATTGCGCCATTTTGTGATCGTGCAGGATCACGCTGATCTCGGGTTGGCCGATATTCCGCAAAATACCCACGTCTTTGATGCCCGGCACGTCCTTGATCGCTTCCAGCACCTGGTTTGCCTTATTATTCAGTGTTTCGAGGTCGTCGCCGTAAATTTTCACCGCATTACTCGCATTCATCCCCGCCACGGCTTCGGCCACGTTATCGATGATCGGCTGCGAATAGTTATAGTTAATACCCTGGAACTGTTTCAGCTTCGTATCCATTTCCTCGATCAGGTCGTCCTGGCTGATTTTGCGTTTCCATTCATCCTTAGGTTTCAAATTCACCTGCATTTGCACATAATAGAAACCCGACGGGTCGGTACCGTCATTGGAACGGCCGGTTTGGGATAATACCCCATTGACTTCCGGAAATTCGTTCAGCTTGGCGCGAAGCGTGGTTACCATTTTGGTGGTTTCGGCGAGCGAGCTGCTCATCGGCATTTTGGCTTCCACCCACAATGCGCCCTCGTTGAGCGTCGGCAGGAACTCGGTGCCGAGGAATTTGGCTGAGAATAGCGTGGCGCCCAGGAATGCAAATGCGAAGATCACGCTGAGTTTTTTGCGGGCATAACACCATTCAAAGCCCCGGGTCACCGTCTTGTCGAAAAAGCGGACGACCGGATTGCTCTTTTCACGCACATTCTTGTTCAGCAAAATGGAGCATAGCACCGGCACCAGCGTGAGCGTGTAAAGCAATGCGCCTAACAATGCAAAACCCAGCGTGTAGGCCAGCGGCGTAAACATTTTACCTTCCACTTTCTGGAAACTGAAAATGGGGATCAATGCAGTGATAATGATGAGTTTGGAAAAGAAAATGGCTTTGCCCAACTCGCCGCCGGTACGCTTAATAAGCCCGAGTTTGGACAACTTGTTGAACCGGTCCATGCCGTTCCTGTGGGCCAGATGGTCGAGGGCCACGAATATCCCTTCCACCATTACCACGGCGCCGTCGATGATGATCCCGAAGTCGATCGCGCCCATCGAAAGCAGGTTGGCCGACATTCCCTTCAATTTCAAACACATAAATGCAAACAGCAATGCGAGCGGGATGATAATGGACACGATGACGGTCGTGCGCCAGTCGGCCATGAAGAGGAACACGATCACGGTCACGAGCACGATCCCTTCCACGAGATTATGCTTCACGGTGTGTGCGCAGAATTCGATAAGGTTGTCGCGGTCATAGAATGTGACCATTTTGACGTCCGGCGGAAGGATTTTGGTATTCAGCTCCTCGATCTTGTCCTTCACCCGCGCCAGTACTTCACTGGGGTTTTCGCCTTTTCTCTGAACCACAATGCCTTCCACGACGTCGTCATTGCCGTCGAGCCCCACTTGTCCCACACGCGGCATATCCGACTCTTTCACATCGGCCACGTCCTTCACCAGCACCGGGTTGTCCTTCACATATTCGACAATGATGTTCTGAATGTCGGGAATGGAGTTCAGTAATCCGATCCCCCGCACCACATATGCCTGTCCGTTCTTCTCGATCACATCGCCGCCGACATTGATATTGCTTTTGGTCACGGCCTGGTATACTTCCAGTGGCGTAATGTTGTATTTGACGAGTTTGGTAGGGTTTACCTGCACCTCGTAAATCTTGTCGCGGCCACCGAATGCAACCACGTCGGCCACGCCCGGTACACTGCGTAACTGGCGGTCGATCACCCATTTGTGTAGGGTAAGCAGTTCGCGGCTGTCGCGGTCTTTACTTTGTAATGTAAATCTGAAAATCTCGCCGGTAGGGCCGTAAGGCGGCTGCACGTCCGGCTCAACGCCTTCGGGCAGTGAAACGGTCCGGAGCTGGTTATTGACCTGCTGCCGGGCGAAAAAGTCCTCAACATTATCATCGAAAATGATTTTGACAATGCTCAAACCGAACATGGTCGTGCTCCGCACGTTGGTTTTTTGCTGCACGGAGTTCATCGCGACTTCGATCGGCACCGTTACGAAGCGCTCTATCTCCTCGGCGCTGCGCCCGTTCCATTGCGTTACGATGATGATCTGCGTGTTGGTCACGTCCGGAAACGCTTCCAGGGGCGTGTTCTGGTAGCTGACAATGCCCGAAATGATCAGCAGGCCTGTCATAAAGAATATGAAGAACCGGTTCTTGAGCGAAAAGCCCACGATGCCTCGGATGAATTTGTTCATGAGTCAATGATTGAATGACTGGATGATTGAATGACTGAATGATTGAATGATTGAATGATTGAATGATTGAATGAATGTGTGAATGATCAAGGATAGTAGCGATTGCTGAATGATTGAGTGAGTAAAATCTAAGAATGAAAGATGTCGTCAGGAAGCACATAGCCCTATTCGGTCATTCAGTCATTCAATCATTCAGTCATTAAATCAATCATTCGGTCATTCAAAATTCAATCATTCAGCGCGTCATAAACGAGCAACTGGTTCTTCGAAATGATCGCTTCGCCGGGTTTGAGGCCTTCGCGTACGTAAGTCGTGTTGGCGAGGGAGCGGTACACTTCCACGGGCCGCGTTTCGATTTTCGTGCGGCTGTGGTACACCATTACCCAGTTCTTGCTGCGGTCGAAAATGACGGCTTGCGACGGGATTGCCTGCATTTTATCGCCTTCCTCGAAGTTGAGGGTGACGGTGGCGTGCATTTCCGGTTTGAGTTTGAACCCTACATTCTGCAACTGAATGCGGATCTTCATCGCCTTGGTGTCAGGGTCGAGGACGTTGTAGATTTTATCGACCTTCCCTTTGAAAACCTCGTCCGAAAAGCTGATCGTACGCACTTCCGCAGGCATACCGAGCTTAATGCGCGGAATGTCGCTTTCATTCACATTAGCCATTACCCACACGTCTGCGATCTGGCCCACGGTGAACAGGCTTTCGGAGTTATCCGAGCGCAGCTGCATGCCGCGGTTCACATTTTTGTCGATAATGAAGCCATTAATGGGCGATTTGACCGTGTAATTGGTGGATTTTCCTAAACCGTAAATTGAGAAGACTTCTTTCACGCGGTTCAGTTCGGCTTGCGCTTTGTCTACAATCTGGCGGGCGGAAATCACATCGCGCTCCGGTACGAGTTTGCTTTCAAACAAGTCTTCGGTCGACGACAGGTTCTTCTGTGCAATGAGCAGATCGGACTGCGCCTGGATCATCTGCCGCTCGAAATCCGCTACTTCACCGGAACGGATCGTGGCGAGTTTCTGGCCTTTGCGGACATTATCGCCCAGCTCCACATCCACTTCATCCACATTACCACCCACCAGCGGGTATACTTTAATGACCTGGTTTTCGTCCGGCACGACCTTACCTACCAGTGTGAGCTCGTTACGGACCGGCTCGGTGCGGACGGTGTCGATTTTAATGCGGCTCATCATGGTATCCGAAAGCATAAACGCCTTCGATTCGTCGTTTTCAGCTTTCTTTTGCTCGCAGGACGTGAGCCACACGCCCACAGCGGCCAGCACGACTACATACAGTGTATTTTTCATTGGGAAATGAGTTAGTGGTTAATTAAACAGCTCTTCGCCGACAACGTAATTGAGCTCCTCGTAGACCTTGATGCGGTCGGCTTGGAGGCGGTTATATTCCTTGATGCTCTCGTTGTAGGTTTCGATGAAGTCGATGAATTCCAGCAGGGAGATATTCCGTTTCTGGAAATTGTCGTAAATGCCGTTGCTCAGGAGCTGGAACTGGTCGGTAAACTGCCCTTCCACGCTCTGGAATGCCTTGTCGGCAATGCCCACTTTCTGTACGGCGGCATCGACTTCGTTACTAACTGCATTCTGCTTGGCATTTTCGGCTGTTTTGAAATAGCTGATATTGCTTCTGGCGGCCCGGATATTACCCTGGTTC
>CAMLNK010000055.1 GCA_946481035.1 uncultured Dyadobacter sp.
TGAGTATTTTGCTGACCAGCACCTACGGGACTGATGTGTACAACTTCCTGGGCAAGCTGAATACCAATGCGAGCAATATCAACCTGAGCCGTAACCTGCTCGTGCATGCGATGGATTATGCCAAACCGGTCAAAAAGGATGATGGCACGATAGGCCTTGCGAACCCGGGCACCGACGTGGCCCGCATTTCGAACGGCCCGAACGGCAACTTCGTCCGCCATACCGATAAATGGGTAGAGGACGGCTCGTTTATCCGCCTGAAAAACATTTCACTAACCTACAATCTGCCGGTTTCGCTGGTATCGCGCCAGAAAGTTATCCGGGGCGCGAGGGTTTCCGTGGGCGCACAGAATGTGGCAACGATCACGGGTTACTCCGGTTTTGATCCGGAGGTAGGGGCGTATGTTTCGAGGGATGCCAGCCCGGGCAACCAGGCGGTCGGCCTCGACTACGGGCGCTATCCGCTGACACCCGTTTACACATTCAGTTTAGGATTGGATTTCTAAATACAGCCGAAAATGAAATACATGAAAAACATTTATACTAACCTGATGGTGTTGTTGGCCCTCGTGTTGCTCGGTGCGTGTTCAGAAGATTTTCTGGAACGTCCGCCGAAAGACGCCATTGTAGATGCGGGTTTTTATCAGACCGATGACCAGGTATTGGCCAGTACGGCCTTGCTATACAGTAAAGTATGGTTCGACTACAACGATAAAGCATCCTATAACCTCGGCGATTTTCGGGCGGGTACCGCTTTTTCCGCCTGGAACGACAGAGGCAATGTGTTGTTTAACACCACTGGAAATACACCTGAAAACGGTTCGGCATGGCGCTCGTTCTTCATCGTGGTGGGGCAGTCGAACCTGGCTATCCAGAACATCCTGAAGTATGCGGGGCCGTCGGTATCGCCGGCGGTGAAAAAGCACGCTGTTGCCGAGGCGCGGTTTATGCGTGCATTGGCATACCGCTTCCTGGTGATGAACTGGGGTGCCGTGCCGGTGATCGAGAACAACCTTACCTTGCTTTCCGACACGACCGTGCAGCGCAATACACCCAAAAGTGTCTGGAAATTCATTACCGGCGAAATGCGCCAGATCGCGGAAGACCTGCCGGAAAAGCCGCTACGGGTTGGGCGGCTTACCAGATGGTCGGCGGAGGGAATGCTGGCCCGTTTCTACCTCACGCGAGCGGGTGTGGAAGCGGGCGCGTCGGGCCAGCGCAGCCAGGTATTTCTGGATAGCGCCAAATACTATGCCGACCGCGTGATAACCCTTGCCGGCGCATCGCTGTTGCCCAAATACGTCAATCTCTTCCTGTATCCCTATGATAACAATGCGGAATCGCTCTTTTCGCTGCAATGGGTGTATTCGCCCGGCGCCTGGGGCACGCAAAATTCTACTCCCGCCTATCTGGCTTACGGCCCCGACATTGCCAATGGCGATGGCTGGGGTGGCGATAAGGGTGCTACCTGGTGGGTGATGCAGCAGTATGAAGGCATCAAGACAGTTTCGGAAACGGTGCTACAAGGCCGGACGGTCGACCAGCGCCTGAAAGCAACATTCATGCTTCCCGGCGCGAGTTATCCCGAGATTACGCAGACGATCCCCGGCGGAAGCCAGAAGCTGGTCTTTCCATTCGCCGGAACCGACGTCAATTTTGTTGCCATCAAAAAGTACATTACCGGTAAAGCCGTGGATGTGGGCGGGAAAGCGGCCCAGCAGAATTACGGGCATGATACTTACATGATGCGCCTCTCCGAAATGTACCTGGTATACGCAGAGGCGGTTCTCGGCAACAATGCTGCTACCAATGACGCAAAGGCGCTGCAATATTTCAATCAGGTGCATACCCGTGCCGGTCTTTCGCCCGTGACCGGAGCGCTCACATTCGATCAGATTTTTAAAGAGCGGATTGTCGAGTTTGCCATGGAGGGAATGGCGTGGTACGACCTCGTAAGCCTGCACTATTACAATCCGGCGAAGGCATACGCGATCTTAAATGCGCAGGACCGGGGTTTTTTCTTTGCAAAACCTGACCGTTTTCCCGATCCGACTTCCTGGACATTTACAAAAACAGCTTGGGCCACGGCCGAACGAAAAATAGATGCAAATAGCGGCAACTTCCTGCTGCCTATCCCATCGGCGGAGCTGAGCCAGGCGCCTAATCTCCAAAAACCGGCGGTCGATTATCAATCCAAATAATTCTCAGACACTTTTTATGGGTAAATTATTTAATATCAGGTATCTGTTTTTCATTTCTGCGTTGGTGTTGATCGCAGCAATCAACATTTCCTGCCAGAAGGATGACCTTCCCAATAATGGGGAGCCTTTCATCCGTTTTATCCGCATGACCGACCCCGAGGATGCCGACTCGCTGCTCACAAGCGCGGGGCAGGGAAATCTGATCGCCATTGTTGGTGAAAACTTGCAGGACGCGAAGGAAATCTGGTTCAACGACCAGCGCGCAAGCCTTACGCCGACGTACATCACGAGCACGACGATTTTGGTGACGGTCCCGGAGAAGATTCCCGACGAGATCAACAACAGAATGAGGATCATTTTTACCAACGGGAAAATACTCGAACATGACTTTGAGGTCAAGATCAGTGAGCCGCTCATATCGGCCATGCTGAGCGAGTATGTGCCAGCGGGAGGTGTAGCGACTATTCGGGGTGATTTCTTTTACCAACCGCTCACGGTGACATTTGCGGGCGGCAAGCAGGGAACGCTCGTCAATGTGGAGGACCAGGAAATTCAGGTAACTGTACCGGAAGGAGCGCAGGCCGGACCTGTTACCGTTAAAACCAAATTCGGCGAAACAAAGTCCGATCTCTGGTTTCGGGATAATCGTAACATTTTCCTGAGCAGCGATCCGTTTACCGGATGGTGGAATGCGGCATTTGTGGTATCGAAGCCCGGTGCCGGCGACCCGCCGTCCATTAATGGCAATTACATTCGTGTCAAAAAAGCCATCGGCGGCTGGCAGTGGACCGAGGTAGCGGGAGGCCCGCCGGATGCGATGGGTGCCATCAGCAAGAATATCCCCGATTCAGCGATTTTGAAACCCGCTAACTATTTCCTGAAATTTGAGGTCAATACCATCAAGCCATACAACAATAATGTGCTGAAAATCACCGCGGGACTCGCAAGTGGTTTCAACGACAGCCAGTACACATGGCTGCCGCCTTACGACACCAAAGGGCAATGGCAAACCGTGGTGATACCTTTCGAGGAGATAGCGGCAAGCTATGAAAGCGCGGGCTCCAAGCTCACCGTCAGCGAAAAGGGCTACTACACACGCCTGCTCTTCCACGGCGGCGGAGACCTGGATTGCGATATGGCATTTGACAATTTCAGGATTGTGAGGAAGGTGAATGAGTGACTGGGGGGATTTTGAATGATTGAATGACTGAATGAGTGAATGACCGAATGAGTGAATGACTGAATGAGTGAATGAGTGAATTTTGTGTATGAAAATTGCAGAAAATAGAACTTAATGCCAATTCCTGACAATTCAATCCTTCAATCCTTCAATCCTTCAATCCTTCAATCCTTCAATCCTTCAATCATTCAGTCATTCAGTCATTCACTCACTCATTCATCATTCGTATCTTGCGTTTCTACTAAACCTGAACCCATGAAACGCAGAAAAGTTATTCAAAGCCTTTCCACATTGCCATTACTCAGTGCATTACCTGTTGCTGGCACGCGGGCTGAGCAGGTTTCCCGGAAGAAAAAGCGGGATGTTATTGCTGAGCTCGGCATTCGCTCGTTTATAAATGCGGCCGGAACGCTCACCTACATGTCCGGGTGCATTATGCACGACGAGGTCGTGGAAACGATCGAAAATACGTCGCGGCATTTTTGCATGATCGACGAAGTGCAGGACAAGGTAGGAGAGAAGATCGCGAAATTGGTGCATTCGGAAGCGGCGATGGTTACCTGCGGTGCTTTTTCGGCCATGACACTCGGCCTTGCGGGCGTGCTCACGGGGCTGGACGTGCGGAAAGTGGAGCAGCTGCCGCATTTGGAAGGAACGGGTATGAAATCGGAAGTGATTTGCCAGAAAACACACAACGAGCGCTATAATCACGCTTTTCTGAATACAGGTTGTACGATTGTGGAAGTTGAAACAATAGCGGATGTGGAAAAGGCTATCAATGAAAAAACCGCGTTGCTCCATTTCCTGAACATTACAGCCAATGCGGGGCAGATCAAGCACGAGGAATGGATCGCATTGGGTAAAAAGCACAATATCCCGACGTCGATCGATATCGCGGCCGATGTACCGCCCGTATCCAATCTGTGGAAGTTCAACGACATGGGCTTCGATATGGTGTTCATATCCGGTGGCAAGGCCATGCGGGGCCCGCAAAGCGCGGGGATACTGATGGGGCGCAAAGACATTGTCGCGGCTGCGCGCCTTAATGCACCCCCGCGCGGGTTCACCGTCGCACGAGGGCACAAGGTCAACAAGGAGGAGATCCTGGGCATGTACGTGGCGCTCGAAAAGTTTGTTTTCGGCGACCATGATCGCGAATGGAAGGATTGGGAAACGCAAATTGCGCGCATTGAGGGCGCAGTGAAGGGTATCCCCGGCATTACAACGAAAGTTACAGTTCCCGAACTGGGAAATATCACGCCGACCCTGACGATCAGCTGGGACGACAGCATTGTGAAGCTGACCGGCCGCGACCTGCGCGACAAGCTGCGGTTCGGAAGTCCGTCGATAGAGGCGGGTTTCTCGGGATTGCCGTTGTATTACTATCAGGCAGGCTCCGACTCGGTTGACCCGGCTACGGAAGAGACGCTCAAAGGGGCTAATCTTGTCCGGGTTACGGCCTGGATGCTGCAACCGGGGGAAGACAAGGTGGTGGCGCGGCGGATACGGGAAGAACTGCTTGCGGGAAGTCTCAATCCAGGCCCCGCAGCACAGTGACCCTCTGGTAAAGTTCGATGATCGTGCTGACGCCCAGTTTTTCGAAGACCCTCATTTTGTAGGTACTCACAGAGCTGCCCGTGATATTTAGTAGTGTGGCGATCTCTTTCGTCCACTTACCTTGCAGGAGCAGGTCCATTACTTCCAGTTCACGCTGCGAAAGCGTGGTAAGCGGGTTGCCTTGCCGCATCTGTGGGGTAGCGGAGCTGTGTAGGAGGGCCTGCCGCACTACTTCGCTCATGTAGCGGCCATGCAGGAGGATGGCCAAAATAGCAGCGCGGATTTCCTGGGTGGAGGAATTTTTGGAAAGAAAGCCGTTGGCCCCGGCTTTGAGATAATGCACGGCATAAATCTCTTCTTCAATTCCCGAAAATACCATAATAGAAACATCAGGTTGGAGCCGGCGGATTTTTCCGATCATTTGGAAACCCTCACCGTCGGGTATGTTAATGTCCAGCAGAATGAGATCGAGTTTCCGGGTGGCGACGATGTGAAGGGCGTCCGAAAAATTGTCGGTTTCCCACGGGGTAGCCGTTGGGAGCAGGTCACGTATAATGAAAAGGGTTGCAAGCCTTACGATGGAATGGTCTTCAACGAGTAGTATGTGTTTCATTCACTATGCGGGTCAGAAAGTGGTTCCCAAAGGAATCAGAAAGCTATTCTCGGGGGGTAAATTTAAGATCGGACGGCATTTGATTTTGTAGCTCTGGAACAAACAGTGGATAGAATCATTTCTATTGCCATTTAAGAAAAGCTATATATAATTTATTGTTAATCAAGTAATTGTATTAAATTATAGAATTAATTTCAATGTTCGCGATAACTGTTTAATTTAATTGGGGTTACTTGTGTAGTAGTTTTAATACTACGCTTGTTTACAAAATTTCAGCGTCTATATTTGTTCAATATATTTTTTACGAAATAGTTCGGGAGTTGAATTTCCGCAGACCCGCCGGCTATGTAGACAAGGTTCCCTTTTTCGGTTTTCTGTGAATAGGCTAGTTGTTCCTCTGACTTTCATTTGCATATTTTTCTTTTTGGAAAACTCATTTTCCCAGAAGGGATATACCGTTGCCCACTTTACGGATGATAATGGTATGCCGCAGAATAGCGTCAGGAGCCTTGCCGCCGATGCGGAAGGTTTTATCTGGATCGCCACCGAAAACGGCCTGGCTCGCTTTGACGGGCACCGGTTTAATGTTTTTGATAAATCGTTTGTCGGTACCACAAGCAACCGTTTCTATATGCTGTCGCCGTCGATGAATCCGACAAGCACGGGCCGGTCGGGGCAGCAGAAGCTTGGAAGTGAAATTTATGCGGCAGCGGACTATAATCAGTTTGTGAAGATCGAGCACGGCGGCGCGAAAGTTGATTCGCTTTATTATAAAAGCAAGATCATGACGCTCCCGCATTTTGATAACGGAAGTCTACAAACGCTGATCTCCGTGGGAATCCCCACCTACTTGAAGGACGTTTCCAGGCCGACGCACTACATTATCCCCGACAGTTACGGCGAGGGGAAATTCTACGTGATCGACAGTGTCTCGGTGCAATTGTACCATGGGAGCCGCAAGCTGTGGCACACCGCCTTCGCGACTGGTGAGTTGCCCTGGTGGAATTTCTTCATGCTGGGCGAAAGGCTTTATTATAGTAATGGAAATGGCCAGGTGCTCGGGTTTACCGGCCAGGGCGTTCGGCCGGTCGGCATCTATGGCGACATTCTTCGTGACAATGGATATGGTACCCGCATGCACGACATGAAGGTTTTCTGGAATATCACTTCCGACCAGCTCTTTTTTTACCAAAACAAAAAACTCTATGCGGTAACCGAGGACAAGAAGCGGGGGTTGACGAGCCAATTGGTGCTGGATGGATTTGACCTGGATGAACATGTCATACAGTCGGTATATCGCGACCCCGCTACGGAAACGTTTTTCCTCGGAAGCCCGTCCAAAGGCCTGTTTGTACTTACCCGACAGACATTCGAAGCGTTGACCACCCCGGAAGGCGACATCGCAAACGTTTATTATGCCACGGTGCCAATGGGCGACCGGAGCATATTGACACCGATGGGTGTGGTGTTTAGCAAAGATCCGGTGACGGGGAAAGTGGTGACCGGGAAAATTCCCATTCTTACCGAGGTGAACCCGGGCGATAAACGTAGCCTGTTCTATGACAAGGATAGTTTGCTATGGGTTAAAGAGGGGGGCTCTTTATTACGCATCGACGTCCCCCGAAACCGTGTGGTGCATAAATGGAACTTTCATACGGAGATCAAGCACATTTATCCGGATCAGGACGGCAAGGTCTGGATTGCGACTGGTACCAAGGGCGTTTACAAGCTGGATCCCACTGAAAAAGACCCGCAGCCGAAGCTCGTCAAGGGAGAGATCAAAGGCACCTACCTGCAAACACTCGGCGATAAAATGCTGGTGGCGACAACTACCGGGCTCTATGAATTCGACCGGCATTCGGGAAAGAGCATGCTTATCTGCGGTACGGAAGGGCTTTATATTAAGAGTCTGTATGTGGACAAGGCCGACCGAATATGGATGACTGCTAACAGCGAGGGGCTGCTGGTGTACGAAAGAGGGCGCCTGACGCGCTTCCCGCTCGACCGGAACCGGTATCTGGGAAGTCCGCACTGCATTGTCGACGACGGTCGCGGGTTTTTCTGGGTGCCCACGGACAAAGGGCTTTTCCAGATGGCCGTCAAAGATCTGCTCGATTATACGCGGTCGCCATTTGATCTTTTTTATCTCTACCATGCGAAGGAAGAGGGATTTTTGACAAATGAATTCAATGGCGGTTGCCAACCCTGCGCCTCGACCCTGAAAGATGGCACTATTTCGCTGCCATCGCTCAATGGGCTGATCTGGTTCAGGCCGGATAAGGTCATTAAAAAGGTGCCGTCGGCCGGAATTGTGCTCGACAGGATACTGGTGAACAGGCAATGGCTCGTAAGCTTGGGCGATACGCTGATTTTGCCGGCTAACCCCGTGCAGGCCCGGTTCTTTTTTTCGACCCCCTATTACGGCGATGCCTATAATCTGAACCTTTCCTACGCATTGGTGGATGAAGGTGAGCCGGTAAAGGCTTCGGACTGGATACCGATCCAGAGTAGTGATTTCAGCATTGTGTTTTCCAACCTCGGCCATGGCCGGCACACACTACTGGTGCGTAAAGTGAATGGTTTTGGCAAGGATAACTACACCGTGAGGAAGATCTGCGTGATCGTGCCGCCGCTTTGGTATCAGACGTGGTGGGCGAAAATCCTGCTCATTATGGTCGTTGCAGGCGTTTTTTACCTCTACAACAGCTTCCGGCTGCGCAATATATCGCGGGAAAAGGCGCGTTTGGAAGAAATTGTCGCCAAACGTACCGAGAGCCTCAATCGGGCCTTGCAGGATGTAGAAGGATCGAAGAACGAAATGAGCCGCCAATTGCACATGCTTTCAAGGCTGCTGGCTTCGATGACGCACGATATACAGTCGCCGCTGAATTACATCATGCTTACATCCGGTTCGATCCCCGCGATGATCGACAAAGGTGAGCTGGCCGTCGTTTCCGAGATAGGGCAGGTGATTTCAAATTCGTCGCGGCGGATGAGCGATCTGCTGCGCGGTTTGCTCGATTACATCAAGGTACACGTGTACGGCAACAGTATCCAGTTTGAGAATGTTGCTCTGAGCCAGCTTGTTGAGAATAAATATGAGCTGTTTAAAACCGCCAGCGAGCAAAAAGGTAATGTATTTCAAAATGAGGTGCCAGCCGGGCTGATGGTACCTTCCGATGCCCAAATGCTGGCGATCATGGTCCATAATCTGCTGGATAATGCCGTGAAATTCACGCAAAACGGCACGATCCGGATCACGGCCAGCGAAGATGCAGCCTCGGGTGTCGTAATGCATATTTCCAATTCAGGCGCGGGCATTCCGCTTCATGTAATTGAAATCATCAACACACCCAACCGGGAAGAGGCGGACGACGTTGTGAGGCCTTTCGGGCGTAAAACAGGCCTTGGATTGCTGATCGTCAAAGAAGTGGCCGCATTGATCGACGTGAGCCTGCATGTAAGCAGTGAAGAGGAGCAAACCTGCTTCACCCTGCATTTTAACCCGGCTAGAACTGTTTAAGCAACGAAACTTTTTTGGAGAGTTCGATGGAGTCCACCACGTCGAGTTTGTTGAAAATGCGGCGTTTGTAAGTACTGACCGTATTTTCTTTCACATTCATGATTGCGGCAATTTCTTTGGTCCATTTACCTTCCGTCAGCAGCTGCATTACGCGCATTTCGTTGGGCGAGAGGCTGGTGATGGGGTTCATGACCTTTCCGAAGTTGTTGTCTTTGATCGTATTAAGCAGGATTTGCTGAACCTGGTGGCTCACATATTTACCTTTGCTCATGACCGCTTTTAAAGCTGCCTTGAACTCATCGTGGGAGGCTTGTTTGGAGAGAAAACCATTTGCCCCGGCCTTGATGTAGGGCAATGCGTACACTTGCTCGTCATACCCGGAGTGGATCAGAATGATGATGTCGGGTTGTTTGCTCCGGATCATGTTCATCATTTTGATGTTTTCGCCGCCTGGAATGTCGATGTCCAGGATCAAAAGATCGAATTTCTCCTGATCGAGCAAAGCCAGGCCGTCCGGAAATGTATCGCATTGGGTTACAGAAGCTTTGGATTCGGACTCGGAAATAAGGAGTTTCAGCCCCATCCGGATCAGCGGATGGTCTTCGACGATCAATATTTTCATAAAACTGTCGATCAAGAAGTATGGTGTTGCACAAATCTAGAAATTTCTGAAAGCTTCGACTTGTAGAAATGTATCTACGATTGCCACGTTTTAACTCTATAAACGCGCTGTTATGAAGGTGTTAAATTTGTGCATTAATTAACGTTGAGTAAATTAAATATCCTTCCGGCGCCTGCCGGAGGGCTATTTTTTTTATCGGGGTATGCGATGTGAAAGTCTGTCTTTGCGCGACAATCGCTTGTCATTATACGACAAGTACTTTTTCGGTCTGAGCGTGTAGTTTAAATTTACTCCATGAACGATCATCAACGACAATTTCTGCTTGCCTTCATGGCGTACGCCGCTCAGCGTGATCTGCCGCTGGAAAAGCTCGGCCGCCTTTCGGGCATCGAACTGGATGCACTCACCTCCGGCGGGCCATTGGAGGTAAGTCCGAAGCAATTCAATGACCTTTGGCTGAATGCCTGCCATCTGAGCAACGATCCCTTATTTGGGCTCCATTTGGGCGAATCGCTTCAACTGGCCGCGTTGGGGATAGTGGGTGAAATTATAAAGAGCAGCACCACGGTCGGTCAGGGGGTGGAACACGCCGTGGCCCTCACGCCGCTGATCACCGATCTGTTCGGCATGACTGTGCAACGCGACGCACACGCGTTTACGCTTCGACTGCATCCCGATGACGAGCGCCGTGCAGCTGCGCCTTTCGCGTTCGGGCAAATGGTCAGTTTCTTCCTCGTTTTCACCGTTCACGAGCTCGATGGCCTTATCCTCGCCCGCATACGCCCGGAACGCGTCACAATGCCCTACGCTGCGAACGCGGGCACGGAAGTCGGACGAGTGCTGCGCTGCCCGCCAACCCGGTCAGACGATGAATATGCGATTACTTTTGATCAAAAATATTGGGATATGCCCATCCTCACAGCGAATTATACATTGCAGGAAAGTCTTTTACAAAAAGTAAATTCACC
>CAMLNK010000056.1 GCA_946481035.1 uncultured Dyadobacter sp.
GGCACCCGATCAACGAAGTAGTTCAGTACCGGCCGGGGCAGTTCCTGACTTTGTTGCTGCCTTTTGAAGATAAAAAAATCAGACGGTCGTACTCGATGTCGAGCTCGCCTTATACGGATGTTTCGCTGGCGATTACCATCAAGCGGGTACCGGGCGGCTACGCCTCGAATCTGTTGCTCGACACGTTGAAAGAGGGTGATGTGGTGGAGGCGTTGGAGCCGATGGGTCATTTCTTTCCAAAACAGGCGGACGATCAGACGCGCCAGGTCGTATTTATCGGCGCAGGAAGCGGCATTACCCCGCTGTTTTCTATTTTGAAATCCGTCCTGATGGTGGAACCGGAAAGCGAAGTATTTTTGATTTACGGAAGCCGGAGGGAGGATAGCATTATTTTCAAAGATAAAATCGCGGCTTTGGAACGTAAATATGGCAACCGTTTTACTGTTGTCCATACATTAAGCCAGCCAGCCGACGACTGGGAGGGTGAAACCGGGCGGTTAAACAAAAGCCACGTGCTGAAAATCATTGAAAAGCTCCCGACGTTGAACAAAAAAGAAGCGGAGTATTTCTTATGCGGGCCTGAGGATATGATGGAAGAGGCGCATCGTGCCCTTTCGATCCTGGCGGTGCCGGAGATCAAGATCCGGAAGGAGAGTTTTGCGACAGCTACTACCGCCAAACCGGGCGAGGTGACAGTAGAACCGGAAGCAGAAGACGACGATTCACCCAAAACACGCGAAATCACGCTGTTTTATGAAGGCACCGAATATAAATTGCCCGTAAAGCCACATGAAACGGTGCTGGAAGCGGCGTTGAATATGGATATCGACCTGCCGTATTCGTGCCAGGCGGGCATGTGTACCGCGTGTATGGGCCGGTGTACGTCCGGAAAGGTGCAAATGGATGAGGAGGATGCGCTTTCCGAGGCGGAGATCAATGAAGGCTTTATCCTTACCTGCGTGACCCACCCGATGAGCGATGATGTGGTGATTGAGGTGGAGTAATGAGTTTGTATATCAATGAAAAGGGCAGCGACTGAATCGCTGCCCTTTTTGCTTAATCTTTGGGCGCCTTTTTAGGAGGAAGTGGTGGCTTAGGTGCTGGTGCGGGTTTCGCAGGGACGGCGGGAACCACTTTTGCAGGTGCTGCCACCGGCGCTGGTGGTGGGGGAGGAGGGGAACCTGCGCGTCGCATGCGCCCGCTACGCGCAACCCGTGGTGCACGCGGAGGCTCTTCGAGGCCACGCATTTTCATATACATAGCGTTTTCCCGCCCGATGCTCATGCCGAGTTCGCTGATTTTGAAGTTCAGTTCCTCGATTTCCCTTTGGATTTTGCGCTCCGGTTCTTCGGCCTTTAAAACTTCCTTTGTCGTATTGGAAATCTGATTATTAAGGTCTGAAATAACCTGCTCCTGGGCTTTGATCTGCTGCTCAAAATCAGCCAATTGCTTGTCCAGTTCAGCATCGCTGAGTTTCGATTCTTTGCCGTCCTGGTTGAAAATGACGGACCTTTTTTCCATCAAATCAGACCTCAACTCCTCTGCGCGGTGTTTTTTCCATTCAATTTTTTCGATTTCGCGTTGAAATCGCTCTACTTCGAACAAGTATTTCTCTCTTTCGCGGTGCAGTTCCTGCAATCTCGCGTGATAAGGTTTCAAATCATCCTCCATTGCCCTGATCTTGTGGCTGAGATCCCAAAGCTTTTTGTCCAAAGTATCATTCCCCGCATATTCGAACTCGATTTCAGGTGCTTCGATATCAACATGCACATCGGCCAGTTCGGCTTGGATATTTTCAAGGATTTGTCCTTCGATAGCTACTTCCGCCATTTCCTCCACCTCATGCTCCACGCGGACATCCGTTTTCACCGGTTTCCGCTTTTTGATGGTCATATGCTTGGCGGCCTTGCGCTCCTTGTCTTTTTCAATCTTTTGAGCAACCGCGTAGGCTGAAAGACCTATCACCAATCCGATCGCGAAAATCATGGCGGGAAGGCTTGAAAACGTGCGAATGGGTTTGGGATTTAAACCTAAAACACGCTGTACACGGTGCAGTAGCAATGGTTTTTTGGAAGCAAATGCCATAGCGAGCCCGGGTGTGGCCTGCCATTCGGCGACTTTCACGAGCGCGTGGGCGAGGGACATTTTGTCGCCGCAAACGGCCAGCGCGATGTCGTCGCAGCAATGTTCGCGTTCGGCGCGCACTTTTTCGGAGAGCCACCAGATGGCCGGGTGGAAGAAAAAGATCACTTCCACGAACGATTGCAGCATATTAATGAGGTAGTCGTTCCTGCGGATGTGAGCGAGCTCGTGTGCGAGGATCGCCTCGACCTGCGCGGTAGAAAATCCTGAAAGCAAGCCGATCGGAATGAGTACCACCGGGCTAAATGTGCCAATCACCATGGGCGTGAGCACTTTGGCGGTTTCGCGGAATTCCACGGCTTTGGAGATGTTCATTTTCGCGATGATCACTCCGAAACGTGCCCGCCACTCCTTATCCATGACGACTTTGGCATTCATGCGAAGCCTTTCGGTGAACACCCAGCCGCCGGCGAAACGCAGCAGCAGAATGCCCGAGCCGATGAGCCAGCAAATGACGAGTTCGTGTAAATGGGCGGTCAGCCACATTTGTACTTTAAATGTAATGGGCAGGTCCCGGGAGACCTCCGCCCAGGTGCGGGATGCGGATAATGCGGTGTAGCGCGCCAAGGCCTTTACATCGGAAACTGCGCTGGTGGTTTTAGGATAGTAGTAAATGAATGTTCCCACAGACGCGACGACCTGTGCGAAAAGGAAGCCAACACCCGCAAGGTAACGTGTATTGGCTGATTTTTTTCTCAAAAAATAGAATGCGGCCACGGCGACCAGCATCAGCAGTGTTCCCTGCCAGATCGAATGGATGAGCGTCCAGCCAAATGCGGAAACGGCCGGACCGGGTAACAGATTTGAGAAGAATTTCATGGCTAGCGATTGTTTTCCAGGTTATTTAATAACTCGCGAATTTCATCCAGTTCTTCTTTGGAGGTGGTGTGATTCCCCAGTGCCTGCATCACCATCTGCGCAGCGGAGCCCTGAAAGAGGGTTTCAACCATTTTACCTACCAAATTTTGTTGCGTCTCCTCTTTGCCGAGCAGCGCGACGTAAATGTGCGATCGTCCTTGCTCCGTGCGATAGAGCAGCCCTTTGTCATGCATGATCTGCATGAGTTTCAAGGTAGTGGTGTAGCCAACATCCTTGGTTTCGGAAAGGGCATCATGCACGGCACGGACGGTACTTGGGCCTGCCTGCCAGAGGTAGTTCAGGATTTCCAGTTCGGAGTCGGTGGGCTTGATATACATGGTATTAGTTAATTACGATAATCTTCGTACCAAATGTCTACGAAAAAAATCGTAGATGCAAGCCTTTACTACGATTTTTTTCGTAGTAAAGGGCTAATGGCCGTTAATGTGCTGTATTTGAGGTGATTGTAAAACAAAAAAAGTCCGGCACTAGGGCCGGACTTGAAATATCGTTATGACTGATTCCTAAACGTAAGTGTTCAGCATTACTGGCATTACGAGCATCAGGATGTCTTCGTTTTCCTCCTGATCTACCGGGATAATGAGTCCGGCGCGGTTTGGAGCGGAAAGTTCGAAGGTGATGGTTTTGCTGGAAAGGTTACCCAGTACTTCAATCAGGAATTTTGCATTGAAACCGATCTCCATATCGTCGCCATTGTACTCGCACATCAGGCGCTCGTTAGCTTCGTTCGAGTAGTCGAGGTCCTCTGCGGAGATTACCAGGTCGTTCAGCGCCATTTTCATGCGCACCTGGTGGGTTGTCCGGTTAGAGTAGATGGAAATACGACGCAGAGAGCTGAGGATTTCGAGACGGTTAATGGTAAGCGTATTCGGGTTGTTGGTCGGAATCGCATTTTCGTAATCCGGGAAACGCTCGTCGATCAACCGGCAGATCATTCGGATATTACCGAAGCTGAAAAACGCATTCGAAGAAGTGAATTCCGCTTTGACGGGCACGTCGTCGGAAGGCAGACAGCTTTTCAGCAGGTTTAAAGCTTTCCGCTGGATGATCATCGACGTATCGATATCCGATTTAATGTCGGTACGGCGGTAACGCACAAGGCGGTGACCGTCGGTAGCAACGAATGTCGCGCTTTCAGCACCCATTTGCACGAAAACCCCCGTCATAGCCGGGCGGAGATCGTCGGTGCTCGTTGCGAACAATGTGTTTGAAATAGCCGATCCTAATGCAACGGAAGAGAAATCTACGGACTGGCCGCGGTTCACAACCGGCGTTTTCGGGAAATCGATCGGGTTTTCGCCCGAAAGCTTGTAGCGGCCGTTATCCGAGATAATTTCGGTACCAAATGTTTCAGCATTCACCTGCAAGGTAATCGGTTGCTCGGGCAGGCCGCGGAGGGTGTCGAGCAGCAACTTTGCTGGAATGGCAATAGCTCCTTTTTCGGATGATTCCACTTCAATTTCCGTAATCATTACGGTTTGAAGGTCGGATGCAGTCACGGTCAGTGAATTTCCTTCCAGTGTGAGGAGGAAATTTTCGAGGATTGGCACAATTGGGTTCGTTGAAACGACACCGTTTATAGCAGACAGCTGTTTGAGCAGAACTGATGACGAAACGACAAACTTCATAATTCGTGACGTAAGTGTTTAGTTGATAGATTTATATGCGGAAGATTCCGGAAAAACTTGATTGTAGGGAACAAAAGTATAAAAAATTACGGAAGCGCCAGCCGCGTTGTCACCCAAATTTTCGGATTCTAAGGTAATATCTCGCCGCGCCGAAAAGGCCGATTAGCACCACCGGCAACAGCAAATTAAGCCCCTGCCAGAACTTCCGGCTCTCCTGAATCTGGATTTTATCCAAAGCCCGGATGACGATTTGTTTGCCGCGGGCATTGATAAGACCATTCGCGTCGGTCATGTAATCCAGTGCGTGGAGCACGAAATCCTTATTGCCGAAGGTCTGCTTTGTCACGCGGTCGTAGCCGAGCGGCAACGGTGCATTCCTTTTATAGTCATAATCGTTCACGATCAGGTCGCCGTCGGAGCAAATAATCACCTTACCGGCATTACCGGTCGCCTTGAATTTCGCCGCCCGCGGATCACCGGGCAGAATGCGGTTTTGAAAGAGCGATGTGAATGATCCTTCAAGCAATACCCCGGCCAGTTTAATGCCCGAACGGTATTCCGAAGGCTGCGGGTCCTTGCGCGCCTCATTATAGCCCACGAGCGCGGGTGCATTCACGAGCTGCGTGTAAGGTGAGGTCATCAGCAAAGGCGTTTTGTCAATGGTATTCGCCCCTCCGACGGTGTCAATCGAGCTTAAAAACCGGGTGTAAACCGCATTCAGGTTGCGGGTAACGGTATGCTTTCCAAAATTATTCAGCAACGGAAAGAAGCGCCAGGGCATCGGACGGATCTCCGGGTTATCACCGACATTACCCACATTCAGCAGGATTTGTGCGCAGTTCATGTCTTTGACGAGATTGGTATTCAGCCTGATACCCCATTTAAAAAACAAATCACCGAGGTTCAGATCGAGCGGCTGGGCATAATTTCCGTCAAGGCTCACGCTATCCACGCGCGCGCCGTCCACGAAAAACAGCGCTTTGCCGCCTCCTACCACATATTGATCGAGCTTATACTTCTCTTCATCCGAAAAAGCGCTGTCGGGTTTCATGATGATTAATGCGTCCAGCCCTTCGTACGATTCCGGGTTGTTCATGTCCAGAAATACGTCATAGCTCTGCTGGATTGTGGCAATAATATCGCTCAAACGGGCGGGGGAAATTTTCGTATGGCTCACTACAAACCCTACTTTTTTGCGCTGCGGGTTCGCTAGCACCCGTATCGCGGATGCCAGTTCGAATTCTACACCCTCGTAAGATTGGTTCAGTTGCTCTTCCGGCGTGCTCGCTTTGTTGCCTTTTAATAATTGAACCGGTACGGAAAGCGTATCCGCCTGAACAATCACACCCGGGAAAATGATTTTTTCGGTGCGTTTGCCATCCTCGTTTGCGAATACATTGGTAGGGTTTAGCCCGCGGTCGATCAGGCTCATGTATTGTTTCTGGCGCTGCTCTTCGCTCGTTGCGTCGGAAGGATCGGAGTAATTGACGATCAGGTGCCCATTGGCATAGGTTTTAAACTCCTCCAAGGTCTCCCGTGTGGCGCTTTCGAGGCGTTCGAAGCCCGCTGGGAAGTCGCCATTAAGGTATACATTCACGATTACATCCTTTTCCAGGCTTCCGAGAAGCTGTTTGGTGGCCTCGGAAATACTGTACCGCTTATCTTCGGTAAGGTCCCACCTGAAAAAAAATGACGAAGCCAGCCAGTTGATCCCGGCGAGGACAACTACAAGCAGCACAAACCGGGTAATATTGTTTTTCATTAGCACAAGGCTGATTTTTAAACGAAGAATGGACGATTCAGACGAACCGTCCATTCCTGCAAAAATATAAAAAACCGAAAATCAATCAGGTTTTATTGCCCGCGCGACTTAGGTTATTTCTTTTTATAGGTACAAGTCGAATTGTCGGCCGCGACGTAATACGATTTATAATTCGCCGCTTTGGGGTCCATACAGCCTTTCAGATTGAGCAATTCGATATTCCGGAAATCGATCGGATGGCTTTCGGCCTGCAATGCAATGTATCCGCTGCCGAGTTTGGTATTATCTTTTTTGATCCATTCTGCCTCGTTACTTACTTTCCCATCCTTGAAAGTATGGTTTTTGCCCACATAGCCACCGCCGATACGCGGGTTGGTGAACACAAGCACGGTGTCGCCCTCGATCAAGTGGTAGACAATCGAATCGCCGAGCACAATGGCTTCCGCATCCACCCATTGGTCGCCATTATAAGTTTTGGAAGATGAATTAATGCAATGCGCTTCGGCCAGTTTTCCGTCGATATCGACGATCGTGCCCGGTGTGCAGAGGTTACCCGTGTTGCGCTCGCCCGAGCCTAGGCCGCCGAGGTATTGCATTTCGAGTGAAATCGGGAAATCCTGGTCGAGTCCGAGGCTGGCCGCCGACTGTGAATGCAGCATAATGCCGCTGTTCCGCACATTCCACGACGCCCCGCCGGGTACCTGGTTGCCCGTGAAGCGGTATTGGAGCCTTATTTTATAGTGCGAATAGGGCTTGTTGTAATACATATGGCCGTATTCGGTCGTGAACTTGTCGTACTCCTTGTAGTTCACCCGGATCATGTTATCCTCTACCAGGAAGGTGTTTTTGTAATTATCATTCACCTTATGACCCGCAATTTTCACGTCCCAGCCGGTAAGGTCCTTGCCGTTGAAGAGGGATTGCCATTCTTCTTTGTCTTTGTTGCTTTTTTGGGCGAAGGATGAAAATGAAATTAATAATGTGAGCAGTAGGAGATGTAGTTTTTTGATCATCGGTGGCTTCGTTTATTTTTAATGCCACGAAGGCACGAATATTCACGAATGCTCTTCGTGTTTAATTCGTGTCTTCGTGGCATTAAATTAAAGGACAAGTCGTTTATATTCTAACTTCCCCTTTCCAAAATTCACTAGTAGCCCCAGTCTATTTCCCGAGACTTTCAAATAATTCAAAGTCTGAGCAATGTGCTCATCGGTGAGGTAGGACACACATTTGACTTCAAGGATAATTTTGTCAAGAACAACGAAGTCAGCGAAGAATTTGTGAGGCAGTAGAATTCCTCTAAAAAACACAGGATATTCCTTTTCCCGCTCGTAAAAGACGTTTCCTTGTCTGAACAAAATTTCCAGCGCATCCTTGTAAACAATTTCAAGAAAGCCGTGTCCCAGCTCTCTGTGCACCTCGATGCATTTGCCTATAACGGCGTAAGACTCTTCTTTATAAACGATTTCCATCTGAAACAGGATTAGTTATCCTATTTAGACGTAGAAAAGCCAAAAAGGTAACACCTACCGTCTCCGCCGCTTAACCTTAGCCGAGCTTCCACCTCCCGTACCGCCTGCACCGCGCTTCACACGCCCCGAACCCCGCGGCTCCTTAGGCTTTCGCTCGCGTGGCCTGCGATCACCATCTCTGTCGAAACTTGGACGGCTGAATTCGCTTCTGCGGCCTGGCTTCGTACCTGCGAGGTACAAATCCATGCTCCTGCGTGCGAGGTTGGTTTCCTTCACCTTCACCTTCACCGCATCGCCAAATGCATAAATCTTCTTGGTATGCTGGCCGATAATGCGGTAGTTATCCTTATCGAGCTCGTAATAATCGTCGCCAAGGTCGGTCATGCGGATGAGCCCTTCGGAAGCGGTCTCCGTGATTTCCACGAAAATGCCGAATTCGGTCACGCCGGTAATGATGCCATCGAATTCCTTCTCGGGGTCCATCATGCTCATGAACTCGACTTGCTTGTATTTAATCGAAGCCCTTTCCGCTTCGGCAGCAAGCCGCTCGCGTTCGGAGGAATGCTTCGACGCTATTTCGTATGCCTCTTTATCCACATTCGCGCCGCCGTCGAGGTAATGCTGCAACAGTCTGTGCGCCATTACGTCGGGGTAGCGACGGATAGGCGAGGTAAAGTGCGAATACCGCCTGAACGCCAGTCCAAAGTGACCAATATCCTCGGTGCTATACCGCGCTTTGGCCATGGTACGCACAGCCAGCGATTCGATCAGGTTTTGCTCCGGCTTACCTTCCACTTTCGCCAGCATCGCATTCATCGACTTCGCGATCTTACCCTCTTCCTCAACTTCGAGTTTCAGGCCTAGTTTGGCCACAAAATTCGCGAAGGTTTGCAAGCGGTCGGGATCGGGTGCCTCGTGAATACGGTACACCATTGTGTTCTTGTCCTCGCCTTTGGATAGCGAGTACACATATTCCGCTACGCGTTTGTTGGCGAGCAGCATAAATTCCTCGATCAGCTTGTTCGAATCGTGGCGTTCTTTGGTATAAATGCCCAATGGACGGCCTTCCGGATCGAGACGGAAGCGGACTTCCGGTGTTTCGAAGTTGATAGCGCCTTTTTTGAAGCGTTCCTTCCTGAAAACTTTCGCCAGTTTGTTCAGTGTATCCAGTTCTTTCGGGAAATCGCCTTCGCCTGAATCGAGCACTGCTTGGGCTTCTTCGTAGCTAAATCGTCGGTCGGAATGAATAATTGTCCTTCCAAACCATTCTTTCAGCAATTTACCTTTGGAGGTAATCTCAAAAATCGCAGAAAATGCGAGCCTGTCCTCGTGCGGGCGCAGCGAGCAAAGGTTGTTCGAAAGCTTTTCCGGCAGCATGGGTACTGTCCGGTCCACCAGGTAAACCGACGTAGCCCGGCGCAACGCCTCTTTTTCAAGCTCGGTCCCTGGCAGCACATAATGCGAGACGTCGGCAATATGCACGCCCACCTCCACCACATCTTCATCCAAATATCTGACCGACAATGCGTCATCAAAGTCCTTCGCATCGACCGGGTCGATGGTGAACGTCAGCACATCGCGGATGTCGCGGCGTTTGGCAATATCCTTTTTGGCAATTTTATCTGGAATTCTCTCCGCCTCTGCCTCCACGATTTCCGGGAAATGGTAAGGCAATCCAAATTCGGCCAGGATCGCGTGCATTTCCACATCGTTATTACCGGCCTTTCCGAGCACGGATACGATTTCTCCCTCCGCCTGGCTTCTGCGCGTAGGCCATTCCTTCACTTTTACAATAACCTTGTCGCCATGGCGTGCCTCGCCGACTTCGTCGGGTTCGAGGAAAATCGGGTCGTAAAGTTTTTTGCTATCAGGCTGTACGACTGCAAATCGTGGATTAATCTCAATAATACCTACAATTTCGGCATTCGAGCGCTCAACGATTTCTGTCACCCGTCCTTCGGTACGGTTCCGGCCGGAATCGCCACGCGACCTCGAATTACGAGTGTTCTTCGAAAGCGGCTGAATCTGCACGATATCGCCGTCCCAGGCGCCGTTAAGCAGTTCCAAATCGACATAAATGTCGTCATCGCGGCCTTCGATTATTACAAAAGCAAACCCTTTGTTGACGCGATCGACGCGCCCGATTAGCCCTTGCGGCTTGGTTTTATGAGGCACGGCGGTGTACGTGCCGTTTTTATTATAAATCAGCCTGCCGTCCTGTTCCAGTTCGTGGAGGATTTCGTTGAAAAGTACCCGCACTTTTTTGTCGTGCACGCCAAAATGGTCGTGCACATCAAAAGGCCGGAATGCATGCTCGGCGTTTAGGTCGAAGAATGCGGCGATATCCGCCTTCAAATTATCTATGTAAGAAACAATGTGATGAGGCGTCGCGGCCTCCCGTCTTTCAGGTTGCAGTTTCTTTTTACTCTTTTTTTCTCTCATGTATTCAAAGTATAAAAATGTCCCGCATTAGGCGGAACGACTATGCTGGGGCTGCTGTTTTTGACCGCCGACCGCCGACCGCCGACCGCCGACCGCCGACCGCCGACCGCCGACCGCCGAC
>CAMLNK010000057.1 GCA_946481035.1 uncultured Dyadobacter sp.
AACCGGCGCGATAAAATCGGCATGATTGAACAGGACAAACGAGCGATTTTCGGGAGGAGCTACGCCGCCGAACCGGATCAGCTGATCAAGGAGCTGGCAGAGGACGAAGCTATTCAGGAAGCGGATACAATCCTTTTGACAATACCCAACACACTGGGAGTTGATTACAATGTCCATGTGCTTTCTTCAATTTTGGAGCACGTGGCACCCGGATTAGGTTGGCGTTAAATCTTAACCTTTCAAAACAAACAAAAATCCCAATGAGAAAGCTGGTTTTATTTGCACATATTTCGCTCGACGGTTTTGCCGGTGATCCAAATGGCGGCCTTAATTTTTTGTCTTACAATGAAGAGCTGCAACAATACGCGGACGAACTGGTCAAGACGGTCGGTGCGCCTGTGTACGGCAAAAATACTTACCATTTGATGGAAGGGTACTGGCCCACCGTACTGAACAACCCCGATGCGGGCGGGCATTCACTTGCGCATGCAAAATGGGTGCAGGAAATTCCCAAAATCGTTTTCTCAACTACATTGACCAGCGCCGACTGGAATAATACCACGCTGATCAAAGACAATGTTGTGGAAGAGGTGAATAAGCTGAAACAGCAGCCCGGCAAGGACCTGGTGATATTCGGTAGTCCTGGTCTGGCGAAAAGTTTTATGAATCTCGGGCTGATAGACGAGTACAAGCTGACCCTTCATCCTGTGATATTAGGTCAGGGGATCAGTCTGTTCGACAGCAACACGCAGAAGAGCAATCTGAAATTGCAGGAGTCAAAAACGCTTGGTTCGGGCGTCGTTACCTTGTATTATACGGGGCGATGAGCCGCAGGTAGGCTTAACTTCCAAAGCCCTATACCCGGACATCCACTGTCCGCAAATGAACATCTTTAGTCTTGTTTCTGAATGGCAATGCATTGTTTATCAATATGTTGCCATGTTTTGTTTTTGCTGGCAGGCTATTTTATCAGCAAATGTGAAACTAATTAGCATATGAACAGGGCCTATCTGGGAGAGTTTGAAGAAATTGTGCTGCTTTGCACGGCGGCGCTCGACGGGCGTGCATATGGGGTGGCGCTCATGCATGAGATCACGGAAAATACCGGTCGTCCGGTGCGGCTGAACCAGATTCATTCTGCATTACAGCGGTTGGAGGAAAAGGGGATGGTCCGGTCCGACATGAGCGAGCCCACTGCCGAGCGCGGCGGGCGGCGTAAGCGGCTGTTTACGCTCACACCCTACGGCGAGCGCACGCTTACGCAGGTACGCGAAGTGCGCGAAAATCTATGGTCCCGCCTTGCCAAACCTTTTAAACTGGCCGTCGACTTATGAAATCAAACCTACCCCCACAGCCTCCTGTCTGGGCTGATAAGCTACTGGCCCTATTGTGTGCCCCGCACTTACTGGAATCGATTGTGGGTGATCTGCATGAAGAGTTTGATTACCAGGTGGAAAGGAATGGGGAGCGAATAGCGCGGCTGCGATACTGGCGCGAAGCATTGGGCTTTCTGAAATGGAGGTATATCAAAAGACAAAAGAACCGCTATCCATCCACCTTTTTACTCAGCCATGATATGATCCGTAACTACTTCACAATCGCCTGGCGGACGCTGGCCTATAATAAGGTCTATTCGTTCATCAATGTAGCAGGCCTGAGCATTGGCCTCGCCGCCGCCATGCTGATTTTACTTTACACCAAGGACGAGGTCAGTTTTGACCAGTTTCATGCAAACAATCCCAATATTTACCGTATTACCAACAAATACATCTCTCCCGAAGGAAAACAGGAAGGTGTGATGGGCAATACAGGCTATGTGGCCGGTCCGAAATTTGCGGGGGGCGTACCGGAAATTAAGGCATTCGTGCGTTACCACGGGCATCGTAACGATATCAAAAAAGGCAGCGAAATCAAGAGTGAAACCATTTTCCGGGTGGACTCTTCCTTCTTTTCGGTATTCTCCTTTCCGTTGCTGAGCGGGAATCCGGAAACTGCATTGAAAGAACCGCGGTCGGTGGTACTTTCCGAAGAAATGGCTGAGAAGCAATTTGGCAGCAAAGATGCGCTTGGAAGGACGGTTTTGATGAAGGATAGTTTTGACAAGGACGCCCGCTTTGAACCCTACACCGTCACGGGCGTAGCCAAAACACCCCCGCAGAATTCATCGATCAAGTTCGATATTATGATTCCGATGGTGATCGGCCCGGGTGAAATGCACCGCGCAACAAACTGGTTCAATACCTTCATGAATACGTTCGTCCTGCTCTCTCCCGGGGCGAATGTAGCGCAGGTTGAGCGAAAGATGAACCTGGTTTACAATGCCGACGCGAAGGAAGCCATCAAGGAAGTAGCCCTGAAATACGGGATGAGGAACAGGAAAGAATACACCCTGCAACCCTTTACGGATATGCACCTGAGCGCCGAACTGCCCTCGGATGGTGGTCTGGCGGGACACAGCAATCCGCAATGGTCCTATATTCTTACCGGTATAGCGCTTTTTATACTCGCCATTGCCTGCATCAATTTCGTAAACCTGACCATCGCCCGTTCGTTGAAACGTGCGAAGGAAATTGGCATCCGCAAAGTGGTAGGGAGCGGCCGTATGCAGCTGGTGACCCAGTTTCTGGGCGAGTCATTCCTGCTTTGTACGGTTGCATTCATTTTTGCGATTGTGCTGGTGCAGCTGGTATTGCCTACGTTCAACCAGCTTGCTAACAAGGCTCTTGCCCTTTCGTACCTTTTCGATAGCACCCTGGTACTCGGCTATCTCGCGCTCTTTCTGAGCACGGGCTTGCTGGCCGGGTTCTATCCGGCAGTTGTATTGTCTGGTTATAATCCTGTCAAAACGCTTTACCACCGGTTGCAGCTTTCGGGCAAAAACTATTTGCAAACTACCCTGGTGGTGCTTCAATTCGGCATTGCTTCTTTCCTGATCATTGGCACGCTTACGATTAACTCCCAGTTTAATTATTTGATCAACAAGGATTTGGGTTACAACGACGAGCATTTGATCAGTGTCGAAAAGCCCAACCTCACGCGCGAGCAAGCGCACCTGCTCCGGCAGGAATTGCAAAAAGACCCTAATATCATCGCGGTAGCGCCCAAAAACGCCGGCCGCTGGAATACGGGGGCGAAAGTGAACAAAGACACGGAAGTTGCTTTTACCTACGAAACGGTCGATCCCGAATACCTGCCGGCCATTCAGGTCCCGGTGGTGAGCGGTCGTAATTTTTCTGCTGATTTCCCTGCGGATTCCACTCAATCGGTACTTGTAAACGAGGCGTTTGCCAGGCAGGCGGGCTGGAAAGACCCGATCGGGCAAATCGTGGATTTCTCGTATGAAAATTTTAAATGCACGGTCATCGGCGTGGTGAAGGACTACCACTACACCGATCTGAACGAAAAAATCGGCCCTCAGCTTTTCACGATGAGGCCTTCCAATTCCTATGGAAGGTTTTTTGTCAAGATCAAACCCGGAACTGAGACTTCCAGCCTCCGGCATTTAGCCGAAACCTACACCCGTTTGTTCCCGCTCAATCCGTATACCTATCAATTCATGGATGACGAGAATGCGAAGCAGTATGAATCCGAGGCTAAATGGAGGCAAATCATGCTCTTTGGTACCATTCTTACGATTTTTATTTCCTGCATCGGGCTGTTCGGGCTGGCCACGCTTTCTGCCGAGCGCCGTAGCAAGGAGGTTGGTATCCGCAAGGTAATGGGAGCGTCGGTGGCCGGTATTACCCGGCTGCTCACGTCCGACTTTCTGAAACTTGTTTCGATTTCCTTCGTTTTCGCATTTCCGCTGGCCTTTTACGCCATCGACAAATGGCTGCAAAACTATCCTTACCGGATCGGTATCGACGCGTTCATATTCCTGGAAGCTGCATTACTGGCTGTACTCGTCGCATTCCTGACGGTAAGTTTTCAATCCATACGGACAGCGCTCGCCAATCCTGTAAAAAGTTTGCGCAGCGAATAGCGCACCATACCGGGCAAGGTGGGTGGGTATCAGACAAATTGCCAATACAGGAATCCGCGTATCTGGTGCAGAAAACGGCTTATGGTATAATTGCAAGAGAAGTTTGTTAAATTGAGGCGCAGCTAAACGCTTTAAATCTGAACGTTTCAAACTATGTCAAAATCCACACTTTTCCTGCTTGCCGGTGCACTGGCAGCCACGTTGTCCACGAGTAATGCCCAGAGCATCGAGTTAACACCTGCGTGGGAGTCCGACACGACTCTGCGCACACCCGAAAGTGTCCTGTACGATCCAGGGCAGAATGTCCTGTATGTTGCCTGTATCAATGGCGGCCCCAGCCTGGACAACAAAGGCAGCTATGTTGCCAAAGTCGGTCCGGACGGCAAGG
This sequence comes from uncultured Dyadobacter sp., assembly GCA_946481035.1. The sequence continues at coordinate 4,371 of CAMLNK010000057.1, forward strand.
TCATTAAATTGAAATTCGCCGAGAATCTGAATTCAACTAAAGGCATGGGCATTTTGGGAGGCAAATTGTATGTAACCGAAATGACGCAGGTCGCCGAGATAGACCTGGGTTCCGGAAAGATCCTTAACCGTTACCCCATTGAAGGCGCTAAGTTTTTGAATGACATTACCGTCGATACTAAAAAACGCATTATCTATGTCACCGACTCTGGTCATGGTAAGGTTTGGTCAATTACAGGCGGCAAAGTAAGTCTGGTTTTGGAGGGTGATCCGCTCAAAGGAACCAACGGACTTTTGTTTGAAAATGATCAGTTGCTGATCGGTAATGGCGACGGTTCATTGCTGAGCCTGGATCCGGCAACCAAAAAGCTCAGCACCATTGCCAAGGTTTCGGGCGGCATCGACGGAATCGCTGCGTTGGGTAACAAGAGTTATATCGTTACCGAATGGGCTGGGAAAGTCTGGCATGTAAAAGCCGACGGAACAACCGAGCTGAAATCCGATTCTTCACCACAAAAAATTAACTCGGCCGACGTAGGGTACAATCCTAAAACGAAGACACTGTTCGTTCCGACGTTTTTCCACAATACTGTGAAAGCGTATACTATTAAATAGGTTTACAAATTATTGATTATCAAGAGGCTGTCTGCGATAGACATTGCGCAGGCAGCCTTTGTTTTTTACACACTATTACAAATAAGTTTTAAGGCAATAACCGATAATAGCCGAAATCAGGATAATGTAAGGCTCTTGCAGTTTTTTGACGTAAATCAGCGCCAGAATGGAGGCAATCGCTATGAGCGCGGATGCTGAATCGACAATGGAGCGGCTGGCGATCACGAATACCGATCCGACCAGCGCGCCAACGACCGCTGCCGTGATACCGTCCACGAATGCCTTGATACTCTGATTTTTCGATATTTTCTTAAAGTAAGGTGCAGGAAGCACGGTGAACACAAAACAGGGGAGGAAAACACCCAACGCCGCTACGCTGGCCCCGGCAAAACCTGAGACGAGAAACCCTATAAACCCGACGGTTATCACAACGGGGCCGGGCGTGATCATGGCTACCGCGACAGAGTCGAGGAACTGCTGCTCGTTGAGCCAGCCCATTTCACCGACCACACCGGCCTGTAAAAACGGAATGATCGCAAGCCCGCTGCCAAATACAAATGCACCCGCTTCGGTGAAAAACAATCCGAGCTGCCAGAGCTTGCCGACTTCGAACTGCCAGAAGCCGGTACCTGCCAAAAGCAGCACGGAAAGCGACGTATTCGGCTTTTTGGCCCATTTTGGCGGCGCTTTAATGACCATGTAAACCAGGCCAAGGATAATGAAAAGCCAGACTTCTTCGCGTTCTGTGATGGCGGTCACGACCGCCATCACAATAAAGAACAGCCACAATAACCACCTGCTTTTAACGGCCTGTATTTCCAGCTTGCTTACCGACTTGATAGTGAGCTTGTAGCAACTGAGCGTGATGATACCGATCACCGCCGAGCCAACCCCGTAGAACACCGACTGCATCCATTCCAGGCCTCCGTAAAGTTTATAAGCCATCCCAAGCAGCACTACCATGATGAACGAAGGCAGTACAAAGCTCAGACCCGTAAGCGTAGCTCCCCAGACGCCATAATGCACATAACCCAGGTAAATCCCCAACTGGGCCGCCAGCGGCCCGGGCGCGAGCTGCGCCAAAGCGAGGCCCTCACGGTATTCTTCCTCGGTGATCCATTGGCGGTCTTCCACCAAATCGCGGTGCATATAGCCGATAAGCGCCACCGGACCACCGAAGCCGAGGGTCCCGAGTTTGAGAAAATACTTTGTCAGCTCGATCAGGCTGTAACTTACTGTTTTAGGGGGTGTCAGCGTTTCCATTTAGCTTTTCGTTTTGAAGGGGTTATGGCCCGGGCGGTCAGTGTTTGGAATGTGATCCGTGGGGTGATTTGCCGAGCACATCCAGAGCCGCACGGAAGCCTTTGGCAAGCTCTTCTGCGGCGCCTTTTCCATAGTAGTGGAGAAAAATCATGCGGGGTTCCTCGTCGAGCATGTGGTTGTGTACTGCCACCACTTCCAGGTTATGGCTGCGCAGCACACCGATCACACTGTTGACCTCATGGCCCAGCATGGCAATGTCGCCTGCAATGTGCGCATTCGTTTTTGTGCCGGCAAAACTCGCCCAGGAGTTGAGACCTATCGCTGCCGTCATTTCAGCTCCCATCGATAGGATAGTCAGGTCCTGGCGGCCGACGGTATACTTGTAGGTAGGGCCATTGACCACCCCCGTATATTTGACGATCGCGTCGAGGGCGCCAATATCGAAGATATCCTTGGCTGTCTGCGTTGGTGGAGCAGCTTGAGGGGGTTGGTTAGCCGGTGCTATTTTAGCGTCTTTGATGGCCAGCGCAAATTTCCTGGCCAGCTCTTCGGGGCTACCCATTCCGTGAAAATGCATGTAGAAAATGCGGGGTTCTTCGTAAAAGAAGTGATTGTGGATGGCGCCTACTTCCAGGCCGGCCGCCTGCGCCGCCGAGATCAGGGGGTTCACTTCCTCTTGCAATAGCACGGTGTCGCTCATCAGCACGGCCGATTTGCCGTCCACCGTTTTCTTGATGGATACCCAGCCCCCGAAACCGAAAGAAATGGGTACGCCTTCCGATTTGATAGCGATCTTCAAATCATTTCTGGGCAGCGCTATCGTATGAACCGCCTGTGCCTCATTGTAAGTACCTTTTTTACCGATAGCGCCTTCGATAGCCGCTATTTCCTCGGGGGTAAGGGCAGGTGTTTTCAGCGGTGTGCTGCTCGCAGTGGATGGATAAAGGCCTGTTAATCCAACCGTTGCGGCGATTGAGGTAGCACCCAGCCATGCTCTTCTTGAAATCACTTTTTGGTTTTCCATTTTTGAAATAATGTGGTTGTCGGTGCAATACTAATCAACCAATCATTCAAAGAATAGAATATCCATTACCCGTTTGTACACAGTTTACTTTTTATCCCAAAAAACGCCCTTACCGCTCGAAATTAACTGCCCATACCGATCGGCAGGTTGTAGATCCGTTTGCCGGTGGCTGCATAAATGGCATTGCACAATGCCGGCGTAAATGGCGGAACAGGCGGTTCTCCTACGCCGGTTGGCTTGGCATCGCTTTCGATAATATGCACCTGAATTTCCTTCGGAGATTCGGGCATCCGGATAATCTGATAGCTGTCGAAGTTGTTTTGCTCCACCCGGCCGTTCTTGAAGGTGATCGCGCTTTTTAATGCAAGGCTTGCCGCAAACTGTGCACCGCCTTCGAACTGGGATTTGATGCGGTCGATATTGACCGCCGTTCCGCAGTCGACAGCATAATGCACGACAGGAATGCTGATTTTACCCGAGGAATCGACCTTTACCTCCACCACACAGGCTACATAGGTCAGAAAGCTCTTGTGGGCGGCAAACCCAAGACCAGAGCCCTTTGGAAGTTTGCGTCCCCAGCCGGCTTCTTTCGCTACCCGCTCAATCACCGCTTTCATACGCTTCGTTTCCCACGGGTACGCGGCAATGTCTTCGCCATAATTGGGGTAGGTCCCTTTGACGATCTCCTGATTAAAAGTGATGTTTCTGTCCGCGCCCAGTAGTTCGAGCGCATGGGCGACCGGGTCCATTCCCCTGGCTTCTGCCACCTCGTCGAGCATGGTCGCGCTGGCAAAAACCTGCGGGATATTCCTGACCGATCTCAGCCAGCCTACCCGAAGATGCGACCGGGCATCGTGCGTTTCGATCCGGATGGCCGGAACATCGTACGGAAAATCCACCGCGCCAAGCATCATTTCGCCGTCGTCGGGCTGTAATACCGATGCGTCGGAAGTGGCCGAAATGGAAGGGTAGGCGATATGCTGGTTCCAGCCTGAGAGCTTATTGTCCTTATCGATGGTGGCTACAATGCGCTGGACACTCAATGAATGGAAGTAGTCATGGTGGATATCGTCCTCCCTGGTCCATTGCACCTTCACCGGGTAGCCCGTTTCTTTGGCCAGCATTGCTGCTTCCACAATGAAGTCCGGCTTGGATTTACGGCCGAACCCGCCGCCCAGCAGCGTCACATTGATTTTCACTTTATCAACCGGAATACCCAGCACTTCTGCGACCACATCACGGGCTCCCTGCGGATTCTGCGTGCAAGCCCATATTTCGCAGACTCCGTCTTTGAAAACCGCCAACGCGCACGGCGGCTCCATCGTTGCGTGTGCCAGGTGCGGGGCGATGTACGTCCGTTCAATGACTTTTTTTGCATTTGTTTTGGCGGCGGCAAAATCACCCCGGTTCCGCCGTGGCCTTCCTCCGTCCTGGGAAACTGTTGCAACAAGCTGTTTAATTTGTTCGGCGGAATCATAGGACGCATTAGGTCCGAGATCCCACTGGACATCGAGCAAATCGCGCCCTTTGATCGCCGCCCAGGTATTTTCGGCGATCACCGCCACCCCGGCCAGTGGTTTGTTGAGCGTAGCAGGAAGGCCCGCGCCTTTGATCTGAACAACTTTAAGCACGCCCGGCACGCTTTTGGCTTTTGCATCGGTCACCGATTTTACCGTCCCGCCTACGACTGGGCATCTCCTGATGACGGCGATCTTCATTCCGTCTATGGCCGCATCGATGCCAAAAACGGCCTGGCCGTTCACGATCGCAGGTAAATCGACGATTGGTGTCTCCTTGCCGATCATCGTAAATTTGTCACGGCTTTTGAGTGTGATATCCTTTGCGGCAGGTACCGGTAACTGGCCGGCTTCGCCCACTAAGGCCCCGAATTCGAGCTTTTTATCGGATGTTTTATGCAAGACCTGGCCGTTTTCCGTATCACATTCCTCTACGGGCACGTCCCATTTTTTGGCCGCCGCCTGCAACAGCATTAGCCGGGCAATGGCGCCGGCTTCACGCATCGGTTTATAGAACATCCTTATCGAAAATGAACCATCGGTATTCTGATTGCCATATTTCTTCTCGTCGCCCTCCGCCTGAACGATCTGCACCTTGCTCCAATCGGCTCCCAGCTCGTCGGCGACAACCAATGGAAGGGAGGTCCGGATGCCCTGGCCCATTTCGGAACGGTGGGCGATAATGAAGACTTCATTGGAAGGTGTGATTTTCAAATAGACGTTAGGCGCCAAAACGGCTGCTTTCTTGCCTTTTTCGTCACAGCTGAAAAGGCTGATCCCCAAAACAAACCCGCCGGCAAGCGCACCGCCTGTTTTCAGGAAATCCCGCCTGGTCGCGTTGAAAACTTCCGAGGCTACTACCTCTTTTTTCTTTTTCGGAAAAGCTAGATATTTCATTGACTTGTTTTTAAACTGTGGGGTTACGAACCGGCGGAAACGCTGAGAATGGCTGCTTTGATACGATTGTAAGTGCCGCACCGGCACAAATTCCCTTCCATCGCCTGCTCGATTTCCTGTCCCGAAGGATGGGGGTTAGCTTTCAGCAGGGCAGCCGCATTCATGATCTGGCCGGTTTGACAATAGCCACATTGTGGTACAAGATGTTTCTGCCAGGCCAGCTGCAACGGATGGTCGCCGTGCTCGGAAAGGCCTTCGATTGTTGTGATATTGTTATCCCCCACCGCTGATACCGGCACGCTGCACGAACGGACCGCGGTGTCGTTCAAATGGACGGTGCACGCCCCGCACTGGGCCATGCCGCAACCGAACTTTGTACCCTTCAAACCAATAATATCCCGAAGCACCCATAGCAGCGGCATGTCTTCCAGGACATCGACCGTGTGCTTCTTTCCATTAACCGTAATTGAATATTCTGCCATAATTGTAGCGATTTATGTCCCATTTTGACCGAAGAGCCGCTGTATCGGCGATTGGCGCTTCAAGCATCGCAATCAAAGAACTGATCACGATCCGACGCACGAAAGTAGGGCGGGAGGCCGTGTTGAAGTTAACATTAATCAAACGAAAAATGAAGAATTTCAAACCAGGCATGGGGCTGCAACACATTCATCTTAAAAACTTCGGTAAACAGCAAAACTGATCCGGCGTTCTAAATTTCATGAAGAACGCAACACTCCGCTA